>JAGHSL010000235.1 GCA_018065885.1 Candidatus Limimorpha equi | reverse complement strand
ACCGAAGGAATGAATTCCTTTGGAATGACGCCACCCTTGGTGATGTCGACAAACTCGAAACCTTTGCCCGGATTAGGCTCGAAACGGATGACGGTATGGGCAAACTGACCCTTGCCGCCTGTCTGCTTCACGAAGCGATAATTACATTCAAACGGAGCCGTGATAGTCTCGCGGAACGAAACCGAAGGTGCGCCAACGCTGACCGGCACCTTGAATTCTTCCTTCAGACGGTCAACGATGATTTCCAAATGCAATTCGCCCATGCCGGCGATGATGGTTTCTTCCGTCTCCTCATCGAAATGTGCACGGAACGATGGGTCTTCGTTGCAAAGTTTTGCCAAAGCCTCGCCCAACTTGTTGCGGTTTTTCTTGTCTTCAAGGTTGACTTTCATTTCGATAACCGCCGGAGGAATATGAATGTTTTCCAACATGACCGGTGCCTTTTCGTCACACAAAGTGTCGCCAGTGCGCGTGTATTTCATGCCGACCAAAGCAACGATTTCGCCCGGACCAGCTTCCGAAATCTCTTCGCGTTCCTTGGCCTTGATGCGGAAAATGCGGCCCACACGCTCATCCTTGCCTTTGTTGGTGTTGCGCACGCTCATGCCGTTCACTAATTTGCCGCTGAAAATGCGGATAAAAGTCTGCTGGCCGACATACGGGTCGTTGATGAGTTTGAAAGCCAAAGCCGAGAAAGGTTCGTTTTCGGAAGGATTTCTCTGGATAGTCTTTTCCTCATCGCTCGGGTCGTGGGCGATGACCGTTCCCAAATCTCTTGGCGAAGGCAGATAATCGACGATGGCATCCAAAAGGAGCTGAATGCCTTTGTTTTTATAGGCTGAGCCGCAAAGCACCGGCACCATCATCAGCTTGATGGTGGCCTTACGGATGGCTGATTTCAGCAAATCCAAAGGAATTTCCTCATCGGAAAGATAAAGTTCCGCAACATCGTCATCGACATCGGCAACATGCTCGATGAGGTTGTGACGGGCTTCTTCGGCTTGCGCCATCATAGCCTCTGGAATCGGACCGACGATGCGTTCCTTTTCCTTGAAAATCACCGAGTTCATGTTGACCAAGTCAATCATGCCTTCGAAAGTGGCTTCTGAACCGATTGGCAGATGCAAAGGCACGGCATTGGCACCAAGATATTTATTCATCTGGTTGACGACTTCGTTGAAATCGGCACCCGTGCGGTCCATCTTGTTGACGAAAGCAATGCGTGGCACACGGTATTTATCGGCCTGATTCCAAACGGTTTCGCTCTGAGGCTGCACGCCGCCAACGGCACAGAACACAGCGACCATACCATCGATAACGCGAAGTGAACGTTCCACTTCGACGGTGAAATCGACGTGACCGGGAGTATCTATCAAGTTGATTTGATGGTCGTTCCAGTGCGCGGTGATAGCTGCCGAAGCAATGGTGATGCCGCGTTCCTGTTCCTGTTTCATAAAATCCATGGTGGCTTGTCCATCATGCGTTTCGCCCAACTTGCGGTTGACACCCGTGAAGAAAAGGATACGTTCAGAGCAAGTGGTCTTTCCTGCATCGATATGTGCTGCAATACCGATGTTTCTAAGTTTCGAAATATTCTGACTCATTATTTAATTATTGATTTTCAAAAAGATAGCCCGAAACTCAACTCGTGAATTTCGGACTGCAAAGATAGGAAAAATAAATGAACCTTCCGTTTGCTGCGAAAGTCAATCCAACATTTTCGGCAAATCCAGTTTGTAAATCATAGAAGATGAGGAGCATTTTTTGCACATAAACATGAGCATGTAAATTGGCAGATAACATAGTTTTCCTGACATTTTCACATTGTCTGTCGTCAGAACGTATGCTTTTGTCAAACCGTATGGTTCATAATCCATAATGTTACTGAGAGCACGATGACGCTCGTAGTCCTTGCCCGATTTCACCTCAAGCGGAATAAGGTGCATGTCGTTTTCAAGAAGAAAATCCACCTCGCCTTGCTTCTTGCTGTTGAAATAATAGAGGTTATAACCATGAGCCTTGAGTTCTTGCGCAACCAGATTTTCAAAGATAGCGCCAAAATTGAGATTGGTCTCACCACTGAGAATACGAAGAGCAGTCCCGTCAGCATATTGTACGGCAAGCAAGCCTACATCATTCTGAAAAAGTTTGAACAAGTTGCGTTGCTCTTCCAACTTGAGCGGAACAGTGGGGGCAGATACATTATAGGTGGGCAAGGTCACGCCTGCATCCTTGAGCCATACAAATCCATTTTCATAACGCGAAAAGCGGCTGTGCTCGTTCAGGTTTTTTAGCACAAAACGCTTGTTCTTGGCATTAAGTTCGGAAGGTAGAACTTCAAATATATCATTGATATACAATTTATTATCCGAATCGTATTGACTGATGTCCCAACGATAAAGTTCAAGAATTTCCTTCTGTTTCTGTTGAACGGCTTGCATGTTGTTTGTGTCGATATAGGCTTGCACTGCCGCCGGCATACCTCCAACAAGCAGATAAAGCGAAACGACACGCATCATGGTTTCATGCACCACTTTATCCACCTCAGTTTTGTCATTCCATGCCTGACGGATGTGTTCCAACACCTTTTCGCTGATGCCTACGGCTCGGCTGAATTCTTCCAAATCAAGAGGATATACGTCAATTACATCCATATAACCGACGGGAACGCTTTTTATGTTCTTGATCTCAACTCCGAGCAGACTCCCGCTAAGGGCATAACGATAGCTGCCTTCGTCAACAAGGAACTTTATCCATGTCACTATTTCGGGTGCTTTTTGCACCTCGTCGAAAAACACAAGCGTCTTGCCAAGTACAAGTTCTTCGTGGGTATAGGCACTCAAACGCAAAAGGACTTCCTTGACATCCTTTGCCCCTTCAAAAATTGACTTTGCCGAAGGTTCTTGAAAGAAATTGATTTCGACCAACTTCAGAGACTTTTCTTCGGCATATCTGCGTATTGCAAAAGTCTTTCCAACTTGTCGTGCCCCCTTGAGCAACAAGGCTGATCTGCTGTTATCATAATGATTTGCAATCAGTTTATCGAGTTTCCTTTGTATCATTTTACACTTTTCTAAGGTAAATTATGCCATAATCTTACACTTTTCCAAGGTAAAAAAGCTTATTTTATGACACTTTTCCAAGATTTATGGCGCAAAAATACAAATTCTTTCAGTTTTCGACAGGGCATTTGTCATTTTTTACCTCAGTCCTTTCAGATCTGTAATCCGAAAGCCTCAAACAGCGGTTTTTCAATCCGCCTCAATTTTCCATTGCCGCCTCAATCTCCTCAATTTCAATCGGTAAGCCTTCGAACAAGTTGACGGGTTCGCCTTCGGTGATGAGCAAGTCGTTTTCAATGCGGATGCCGATGCCTTCCTCGCGAATATAGATGCCAGGCTCGCAAGTTAGAATCATGCCGGGCTGGAAAGGCTTGTATTTGTCAACACTATCGTGGACATCCAAGCCGATGTGATGCGACATGCCGTGCATCAGATATTTGCGGTAAAGCGGATGGTCGGGGTCTTGTTTCGCGACATCTTCAGCGGTGAAAAGTCCCAGTTTAATCATTTCCTGTTCCATCAGGCGGTAAGTCGTCTGGTTGATTTCGTTGATGGTGCCACCCACCTTATATAATTTGGTGATTTCCTTCATCACGCGCAGCACGGCACTGTAACATTCCTTCTGCCGTTCCGTGAACTTGCCGTTGACAGGAATGGTGCGGCTGAGGTCGGAAGAATAGTTTTTGTATTCGCAGCCGATGTCGAAAAGCAGCAAATCGCCATCGTTCAGAATGTCATCATTCTTCGAATAATGTAGGCAGCAGCCGTTTTTGCCACCCGCCACGATTGGCGCGTAAGCGTGTCCCGAGGCATTGTTCAATTTGAAAATGTATTCTATTTCGGCCTGAATCTGGTATTCGTAACGGTTCGGTTTCACGGTTTCCAAGCATCTGCGGAAAGCCTTTGCCGTGATGTTGCAGGCATCTTGCGTGATGTCGAATTCCTCTTTCGACTTAATCATGCGCAATTCGTTGAGAATCGGGGCAGTCCTTCCAAACTGATGCAACGGATACAACTCTTTGATTTTCTTTACAAAACGCTTCTGAATGGTCTCAACGTTGCACTCATATTTTGGATATTCGTAAGTGTTCATGAAAATGGTGTCGCAACCGGTCAAGGCGATGTCGTTCAGCACGGCATAAAACTCATCGCTCGACTTAACGGTTTCAATGCCAGAGATTTCCTTGGCTTGCTTGTTATCCATCATCTCGCCTTGCCAAGTGGCTTTCACCTCGTCGTAAGACTCAATGAAAAGCACTTCGCGATATTGCTCCGTCGGATTGTTGGGCGACAAAATCAAAAAGGCGTTTTCCGCATCGATTCCCGTAAGATAAAAGAAATCAGACTGCTGGCGGAACGGATAAAACTGGTCGCCATTGCGCGGCATTGGTTCGTTAGCTGTAAAAACGGCCACTGATTTTTCAGGCAGACACGCCATGAGGTTCGCCCTATTGCGAATGAAAAGGCTATTCGGAATGTTTGTTTTCATAATTGTCAGATTTGTATTGCTGGCAAAATTAAACATTCCGTTTCAATTGGCAAAGCAGGAAAGGAAAATCGGAAGCTGGAAAAAAGAAATAGGAAACAGAGGTTCGTATAAATTTGTTTATGATGCACTTTATTCTTTTCCGCTTTTATCATTACTTTTGCAGCGAAAAACGATTAAAAACATATACTATGGCTTTTAAAGATATACTCAAAAAAATCAACAACCGTTACGTTTACGTCACCATCGCTTTTTTGGTCATCATCTTTTTTGTCGACCAATTCAATGTGTTTGAGCAAATTAAGCTGCACCAAACCCTGAAAGACCAGAAAGAGCAAATCGAATACTACAAGCAGGAAATCTCCAACAGCGAAAAACTGCTCGACGACTTGCAGCACGATTCAATCGTCATGGAAAAAACCGCCCGCGAAAACTACATGATGAAACGCGACAACGAAGTGGTGTATTTGATTGAGACTAAGGAAGAATGATTAGGAGTGAGAAGTGGAAAGTGAAAAGTGAAAAGTGAGAAGTGAAAAAGTTAGGAGTTAGGAGTGAGAAGTGAGGAGGAAGAAGGAAAGAAAGAAATTAGGCCCTGAAAGGGCAGCTTAACACAATTAATGGCTAAATGAGCCTGTAAATGACACCTTTGGAATGACAAATCGAATACCTGCAATAAAATACGTCCTGATGCTGTTGATGGCGGTCATCGCCGAATGCTGTCTGGCACAGGATTATCACATCAAGGGGAAGATTACCGATGAGCAGAACCGTCAGCCTTTGGCTTTTGTAAACGTGGTTGTCAACGGCGGCATTGCAGGTGGCATGAGCGACATCGACGGAAAATACGAAATAAGCTGCAAAGAACCGATTTCTAACATTAAGTTTTCTTATATCGGCTACAAATCTTACCAAACTTCAGTTGCACAAGGCAGTGAAAAACTGAATGTTGCATTAACACCGATTAGTTTTGAGCTGACTGAAATCACCATTGATGCCGGAGAAAATCCCGCCCACCGCATCATCGACAGCGTGATGGCACACCGCAAGGAAAACAATCCTGACAACTTGCATTCCTATTCCTATTCGATGTACGACAAAATGGTTTTCACAATTGACAGTTCGGCATTGGGTAAGCAGCGCAACGACAACATTTTAGCCAATAATGACATTAGGGAATTCACCAATATTCTCGACCGCAACGACCTCATGGTGATGGAAACCTCGTCGGACATGTTTTTCATGGCTCCCGACAAAAAACTGCAAAACGTGACTGGCACCAAGGTTTCGGGCATGAAAGACCCGACTTTCGTTTATCTCGTCAGTTCCATGCAAAGCATCAGCTTTTATGACGACGAAGTGAACATCGTCGGGACTAGATATGTCAATCCGCTCAGTCAAGGCAGCAAAAAACACTACTTTTTCAACATCGAATCGGTTACGCCTATCGGAGACGGCGATTCGCTTTTCACCGTCAGTTTCCATCCCTACAAAGACAGCAATTTCAAAGGATTAATAGGAGCTTTCACCATTAATTCCGACGGTTGGGCCGTGCAAAGCGTGAAGGCTTCGCCTGACGAAAAAGGAGGCATGTTCACGGTCAACATACAGCAACTGTACGACAAAGTTGAAGGACAGTGGTTCCCTAAACAGCTCAATACCAATATCGTTTTCCCAACCATCGGCATTCCTTTCGAGAACGGATTCCTTCCTATGGCCGCCATTGGCAAAAGCTATCTGACCGACATAAGCATCAATCCAGAATTAGACAAAAAAATGTTTTCGGAACTTGCCATCAACGTCGACCCTGATGCAAATTTCCGCAACGATGACTATTGGATTTCGCACCGCATCGACTCGTTAAACGAGCGCACCCAAGCCACCTACGCCTTCATGGATTCGCTTACCCGCGACAACAATCTGCTTGACCGTATGCTTTGGGCTTCCACACAAATCGCCAGCGAAAGCGAAATGCCCATCGGCAAAGTCAACCTCGACTTGAACAGATTGATTCAAATGTCGATGTACCGTGGCCTTTGCTTCGGTATTGGCCTTTCGACAAACAACCGTTTTTCGAGAATTGTCGGCTTGAACGCCTACTGCGGCTACTGGGCAAGCCGTAAACTTTTCGACCTAAAGGGCGGCATAGATTTCAACCTTAATCCACGCAAACAGGCAAAACTGACTTTATCAGGTTTTCATTGCTCCGATGCCATAGGCGAATTCAATCTGCATGAAAAAAGCATGGTCCTTTCGCAAAACGATTACAAATATGCTTATTTCCAGAACATTTACGGTCGCAAGGACGGATTCAACATCGAATTGTCCTCACGTTTCGGACGCTACTTCAAAGGCTTCCTGAAATTTGAATTTGCCGAAAAGGAATATATCGAAAACCGCTACCTTAAGGAGCCGGTCGACACGCACCCGAAAGGCACTTTCACGACAGCCGAACTGCGCTTGCGTTACGCTTACAAGGAAAAATTCATCAGCACGCCGCAAGGACTGCAAACCTTGGGCACGACCTACCCTATTGTCTGGTTCTCTTACCAGCACGCTTTCAACGGTCTTTTTGGCTGCCAATATGAATACGACAGATTCAAGCTGCAAGTCGAAAAGCATTTCTACACACACTATTACGGTGTTTCAACCATTCTTTTCCAAAGCGGTTTCGTCACAAACGGAGCACCTGTCGAAGAGACTTTCGATATATTGGCAACCTATTCCTCTTCAGGACTTTATGCGCCAGGAAGTTTCTGCGCCATGCGTCCCGACGAATTTTTCTGCGACAGATTCGCAGCATTGTATCTGAGCCACAATTTCAGCGGAATGCTGTGGCAACCCGATACACCTTGGTGTCAGCCCGAACTGACGCTCATCACCAACATTGGCTGGGGCGACATGAAACGCAACAATCTGGAAGACTACAGTTTCAAGACCATGGACAAAGGTTATTTCGAAAGCGGCATCGTCATCGAAGGCCTGCTGGCCATGCCATTGATGAAACTCGGCGCCGGCATTTTCTACCGCTACGGCCCTTACTCCTTCGACAAGACATGGAACAATTTCGCCTTGAAATGGAGCGTCATTTTCAGTTTATAAGTTTTGAAGTGGAAAGTGTTAAAGTGGAAAGGGAAAAGGTGGAAAGGTGGAAAAATTTTGAACTCTTTTAAAAACAGACAACCAAACACTAATGCTTCGACAAACTCAGCAAGCCAAAACGGAAAACTGAAAGCAGAAAACTGATAACTGAAAACCGAAAACTGATAACTGGTAACTGAAAACCAATAACAACATGAAGAAGCTCATCTACACATTCATAGCCAGTCTACTGCTTGTTTCCTGCCAGACACATAAGCCACAGAAAATCGTACTGCAAGGCTTGGCGCAAGGTTCATATTATGCCATAACCTATTACGACAGTCTGAACCGTAATTTTCAAACCGAAATCGACTCCATCTTCAATATAGTTGACCAATCCGTTTCGCTTTGGAACGACAGTTCCATCATTTCCAAAGTCAATCGAAACGAGCCTGTGAAACTAAACCAAATCTTCATCGACAACTTCAACATTGCGCAACAGGCCTCTGCCCTTTCCGATGGCTGTTTCGATGCCACCGTTTCCCCCTTGGTGGCCGCTTGGGGATTCAGTTACAAAAACGGCGACAGCATTACACCTCAATTGGTTGACAGCTTGAAACAACTTGTAAATTACAAGGCTGTTCACATCGAAAACGGAAACCTTGTCAAGGAAAACCCAAATATCACATTGGATTTCAACGCCATAGCACAAGGCTACACATCCGATATGATTGCCGAGTTTCTTTCCTCAAAAGGCATTGGCAGCTTTTTGGTTGATACAGGCGGCGAAATCATGGCACGCGGTTGTAAACCCGATGGCTCATCTTGGATTGTCGGCATAGAAAAACCCGCCGCCAACTGGGATTCGGAACGCACCGTTCAGGAACGCATCTATTTGCGCGACAAAGGCTTAGTGACATCGGGCAGCACACGCAAATACGTTGAACGCAGCGGCAAACGCTATTCCCACTGCATCGATCCCAAAACAGGTTATCCAGTCGAGCATAACGTATTGAGCGTCACTGTCATCGCCGAAAACTCCGTTTGGGCGGATGCCTTGGCCAGCATCTGCATGGTGATGGGATTGGAAAAATCGCTTCCAATAATTGAAAGTTTAGATGGCGTGGAGGCCTACTATATCAGCAGCAACAGCCAAGGCGAATTGGAAATCTTTGCCACAGAGGGTTTCCGAAATCTGATTATGGAATAGCACAAAAGCAATGAATTAAGGATTATTAAAAGCTGTTTTGATTTACTTTCAGTGCATCTCCTTTCACTCGATTTGCCATAGTTTTTGGCATATAGAAGTTCTCAATGAAATCGAAACAGCTTCTAAATTTCAGTGGCAACTCCCTCATCTTTTTGTATAAAACAGCCCTTAATTCACTCATCTTTTTGTAAAACACACGCAACAATTCACTCATCTTTTTGTAAAATACACACAATAATTCCCTCATCTTTTTGTAAAAAAGCATATATTTGCAGCGCAAAAAACATTCATATAAAAACATACAAATCAGAATATCATGTATTTGAGAAGAAAAATAGACGATTATCTGAAAAATTGGAAAATAAGCGATGAAAAATTCCCATTGATCGTGAAAGGGGCAAGACAAATTGGGAAGACCGCATCCATACTGAATTTCGCAAAGGAGAACTACAAAAACGTCGTATATATCAACTTTGTCACCGATGAGATTTTCCGAACCATAACGAAAGACGGTTATTCCGCACAAACCATCGTCAAGAACATTTCATACATCGACACGAAGATGAAATTCATTGAGAATCAGACCTTAATCATTTTCGATGAAATTCAAGAATATCCCGAAATAGCCACATCGCTGAAATTTTTCAAGGAAGATGGCCGTTTCGATGTCATTTGCAGCGGCTCACTACTCGGCATCAATTACAAAAGGATCGAAAGCGTAAGTGTCGGATACAAAACCGATTACAACATGCACTCTCTCGATTTCGAGGAGTTCTTGTGGGCAAAAGGATATAGTCAGGAAACCATTGACGAAATGCTTGAACACATGCAAAACCTGAAACCTTTCAGCGACTTGGAAATGAAAGTTTTCGGCGATTTGTTTAAAGACTATTGCGTTTTAGGCGGGATGCCGAAAATCGTGGCACATTACATAGAAAAAGGCACTTTCGAGAAAACACTCAACATGCAACGGCAACTCATTCTCGACTATCAGGAAGATGTCAGGAAATATGCCGACGGACTGGAACAAACGCGCATTCTGAACGTTTTCAAGCATATACCTGTTCAACTTTCAAAAGAAAACAAGAAATTCCAAATCTCAAAAGTGGCCTCCGGAGCACGTTTCAAGGATTATTGGGGTTGTGTTGATTGGCTTAACGATGCCGGCATCATCAACATTTGCTACTGCATGGATTTCCCCGAACTGCCCTTGAAGGGGAATTATGACCCATCTAAGTATAAAATCTACTTCCGTGACACAGGTCTGTTGATGGCCTCACTTGACGACGAAGCTCAAGCCGACCTGAAAATCAACAACAATTTCGGAGTTTACAAAGGTGCCTTATACGAAAACATCGTCGCAGAAGCCTTGGTAAAAAGCGGATACGAGCTGTATTATTATAAGAAAGAAGATTCCACTTTGGAAGAAGATTTCTTCGTCAGGACAATGAAAACGTTAGTTCCGGTGGAAGTCAAAGCCACAAACGGACGTTCCAAATCGCTGCGCACAATGATTCAAAGCCCACATTATCCAGACATTACAGCCGGAATAAAGCTTTGTTACGGGAATATCGGACACGAAAATGACATTTACACATTCCCTTATTTCTGCGCTTTCCTACTGAAACGATACATGATGGAAGCGGAGTGGTAAAACAAAAGCAACCGCAAAGGAATCATCCACTTGCGGTTGCTCATTAAACGTTATTTCGAAGTAAATTACTTCAACAGTTTCACCTTCAGGGTGTCAATCATGTCGATGGTCATCTTGTCGAGGTCGTACTTTGGATTCCAGCCCCATTCGTTACGGGCGCAGCTGTCGTCCATCTTGTTCGGCCATGAATCGGCGATGGCTTGACGGATTGGGTCAAACTTGTATTCCATTTCGAAGTTCGGATAGTACTTCTTGATGGCGTTGTAGATGATTTCCGGGTCGAAGCTCATGCTGGTAACATTGAACGAGTTACGGTGAATGAGTTTGGTAGGATCGGCTTCCATGATGTTCACCATGGCATCCAATGCGTCAGGCATATACATCATATCCATATAGGTGCCTTTGCTGATTGGGCAGATGAACTTTTCGCCCTTGACGGCTGCGTAATAAATTTCCACAGCGTAGTCGGTGGTGCCACCGCCAGGCAGCGTGAGGTTCGAAATCAAGCCTGGGAAACGGACGCTACGGGTATCGACGCCAAAGCGGGTGAAATAGTAATCGCTCAGCAATTCGCCAGTCACCTTGGTCACACCGTAAATGGTGTTTGGACGCTGGATGGTATCCTGAGGCGTATTGTCGCGAGGTGTCGAAGTACCGAAAGCGCCAATTGAAGAAGGTGTGAACACAGCGCAGTTGAAGGTGCGGGCCACTTCGAGGCAATTCACCAAGCTGCCAATGCCGACGTTCCAACCTAGCATAGGATTCTTTTCTGCCGTTGCAGAAAGGATGGCTGCGAGGTTGTAAATCGTATCGATGTTATATTTCTTCACGACGTCAACAATCTGCATGATTTGCGTTGAGTCGATTCTCTCAAATGGGCCGTTTTCGACGATTTCGCCCGTCAACTGACGGAGGTCGCTGGCAACAACATTCTCATTGCCATAAATGCCACGGAGTTTCTTAACCAATTCGGTTCCAATCTGTCCGCCGGAACCAACAATCAAAATCTTTTTCATTGTAAACTATTTTAGACAACGAGGTTTCGAGGCTACGGGCACGAGTTCTCGCATTCCCGATACCTCGCAACCTCGCAACTCCATTATTTCAAAATTCCTAATTCCTTACCAATCTTTGTGAATGCAGCGATGCACTTGTCGAGATGTTCGCGGGTGTGGGCTGCGCTGACCTGAACGCGGATACGAGCCTGTCCCTTTGGAACGACTGGATAGTAGAAACCAGTGACGAAGATGCCTTCTTCCTGCAACTTGGCGGCAAACTTCTGTGACAGCGGAGCGTCGTAGAGCATGACAGCGCAAATAGCTGACTGTGAAGGTTTGCAATCGAAACCAGCTTCCGTCATCTTGCTGATGAAGTAGCTAGTGTTTTCATGCAGACGGTCTTGCAGTTCGTTGGTTTCGCTCATCATTTCGAACATACGGATACCAGCAGCAACCAGACCTGGAGCCATTGAGTTGGAGAACAGGTATGGGCGTGAGCGCTGACGCAGCATGTCGATGATTTCCTTACGGCCAGTTGTGAAGCCGCCCATAGCGCCACCGAATGCCTTACCGAGCGTACCGGTCAGGATTTCAATCTTGCCACGGAGGTTGTAGTGTTCGGTAACACCACGGCCTGTGCGACCGACGACACCAGCTGAATGGCTTTCATCGACCATGACCATAGCGTTGTATTTCTGAGCCAATTCGTAAATCTTGTCAAGTGGGCAAACATTGCCGTCCATTGAGAACACGCCATCGGTAACGACGAGGCGGAAGCGGCAACCCTGAGCATCCTGCAACTGTTTTTCGAGGTCAGCCATATCAGCATTAGCATAGCGGAAACGCTGTGCCTTGCAGAGGCGGACACCATCGATGATGGAAGCGTGGTTCAAGGCATCAGAGATGATGGCATCGTCTGGTCCGAGCAATGGTTCGAAAACGCCGCCGTTTGCATCGAAGCAAGCAGCATAAAGGATGGTGTCTTCAGTGCCGAAGAACTCAGCAATCTTTGCTTCGAGTTTCTTGTGAAGGTCCTGGCAACCGCAGATGAAACGGACAGAAGCCATGCCATAGCCACGGGCATCCATGCCTTCCTTGGCAGCCTGAATCAGTTCAGGATTATCGGCCAAGCCGAGGTAGTTGTTTGCGCAGAAGTTGAGGCAAACCTTGCCACCAACCATGATTTCAGCGCCCTGAGCGCTTTCAATGATACGTTCATGCTTATAAAGGCCATCAGCTTCAATCTGAGCCAATTCCTTCTTCAGATACTCTTGAAAGTTTGTGTACATCGTATGATATTTTTAAAGTTGATTTCTAAAAATGCAAAAGTACGAAAAGCATTGGAAAATTGTTCTAAAAATGTTGGAATTTTGAAAGAACACCATTCCACACGTTTATCAAAGCAAGAAAAACACTGAAAAAACACAATAAAAATGCCGTCATTCATTTTCTTTTTCTATTTTTGCACTGCGGATTTTAAAGCAAAATCCGAAATACTACTGCGGATTTTAAAGCAATATTCGCAATACTACTGCGGATTTTAAAGCAAAAAACAGAAACAACATGAGTGAATATAAGCGGATATTAAACTTTCAAGACACTGAAAATGAGAGTGTTTTTTTCTTCGGAGCGAGACAAACGGGAAAAACAACGTTGTTATTGGATTTATTTCCAAAAGCCATCTATTACGATTTATTGGAGTCTGATACGTTAAGGCCTTTAAAGGAACATCCTTCATTGCTGCGTGAATCATTGCAAAACAAACCCGAAGGGACGCTCGTCATCATTGACGAAATCCAGCAAGTGCCGGAGCTGCTCAACGAAGTACATTGGCTGATTGTCAGGAAAGGGCTTAGGTTCATTTTGAGCGGTTCAAGTGCAAGAAAACTGAAAAGAAACGGAGCCAACACACTTGGCGGAAGGGCAATTCCCGTCACACTCTTTCCTTTGGTCAGTGCGGAAATCCCTGACTTCGACATCTATCGGGCTGTCAACAATGGGATGCTCCCGCAGCACTATAAAAGGAACAATCCCCGTCCACTACTGAAAGCCTACATCGACGTCTATCTGAAAGAGGAAATCCGCTCGGAAGCCATAACCAGAAACTTGGATTCGTTCACCCGATTCCTCGAAATCGCCGCGATGACGGATGGCGAAATTGTCAATTATACAAACATCGCATCGGAATGTGGCATAAGCGCCAATACTGTCAAGGAGCATTTCAACATATTGATTGACACATTGATAGGTTATATGATACCTGCATACACCAAATCAAAAGGTCGGCGCATGGTGCAGGCACCAAAGTTCTATTATTTCGATGTCGGCATTGCAAATCATCTTTTGAACAGGCAAAATCTGCAACGCGGGACGCTGGAATTCGGCCATGCTTTCGAGCATTTCGTCATACAGGAACTAAAAGCCTATTTGAGTTACAACGATTGTGGCAAAAAACTGTCGTATTGGAGGACATACACAGGCTTAGAAGTAGATGCCGTGATAGGGGAAGCCGAATTTGGCATTGAAATCAAGTCGTCCGACGAAGTGCAGCCCCGACATTTGAAAGGCTTGCATGCTTTTTCCGATGAATTCCCCCAAGCTCGGCTCTTGATCATCTCTTTCGACAGGTTCACACGCACTGTCAACGGAATAGAACACTGGTACATCCACGATTTCCTCAAGGCACTTTGGAACTATGAAATCATAATTGGAATGTGAGGAAATCTCTGTTTTTTTGACAGATTTCCTCACTATCGAAATTTGAAAAATTGAGTTATTTTATTGATTATAAACAATTTAATAAAAACAAAAATCAATCATCAAAATCCGCATTTCTGAACAAATCGGACATCACGACCTGACTGTGAATTTCATCGGAATAACCGCCTTTCGACAACCCGTAGGTCGTAATCATCGTAGTGAGGACAGTCTTTTTCGTGCCACTTTCGCGCACAAATGTCGCCTGACGATGGCGCAATCTTTGATCTTCCTCTTCATCAATCACATAGGCATCGCCAGCATATTTCATCTCGCACAAATTGATTGTCTGGTCTTTACGGTCAATCAGCAAGTCTATTTGAGCACCAGTTTCACCCTTTCCCTTCGGTTTGTAAATCCACGAATGGGCACTGCTGATAACAGCCGAAAAGCCAAGTGCCAACTTGATTTGTGGCAAATGCTGTAGGCAGACCCGCTCAAAAGCCAAGCCAGCCCAAGCATTATGAACGGTTGCATTCAGATTGGAAGTCCAAAAGTGAGTGTCGCCATTTTGGTTTTCCTGAACGAACTTGAAATAGAACAAAGTGTAGTTGTCCATCAACTGATACACAGCATCTTTCGTCTTTTTGCCAAAACAAGAATACTTGCGGATGAAGCCACACTGCTCAAGTTCTTTCAACGCCTTGATAAAAACCGTATTGTCGCTCAATTTGGTTTCCAAAAGGATTTCCTCACGAAGCATCCCCGACTTTTTCTTTGACAAGGCTTGAATCACTGCAATATGCGGTTCGGGATGGCGGAAAAGCGAAGCGTAAAGCGCTTCAAACTCGCGCGTCATCTCGCCGTTTTCAGAGAAAAACATCCTGTCGAAATTTTGTGCCAGGCTTTTGCCTTTCTTCAAAAAACTCCAATAAAAAGGGATGCCGCCAATGGCCATGTAAGCCTCCAAAATCTGTTTGCGCGTATAACCTAAATTGCGGGTAACCACATATTGCTCACACTCGCCAAGGGTAAAAGGACGGAGAAAAATCTGTCGCGTCAGGCGATTATGCAGACCGCCGTAATTCATTATCACCTTGTTGATTACCCACGATGTTGCACTGCCACAAACTATCAGCACTATATCTTTCCGCGCCGTTGCCCAGCCATTCCAGAAATGATCCAAGGCTCGGACGAAATTTGAATTCGGCGTATCCATCCAAGGCAGTTCGTCAATGAAAACGACTTTTTTGGCCGCCTTTGATTTCGACAGCAAGTTCTCAAGCAAATGAAAAGCCTCGTGCCAGTTTTTCGGCATTTCAAACTTCCGCAAACCGGCGGTTTGCAACGATTTGCAAAATTCCGCAATCTGTTCGCCCATCGGCGCATCAAGGATGCCTGTGTGCTGGAAATCAAAACGATACTGAAACGTTTCCCTGATAAGAAAAGTCTTTCCTACACGGCGGCGACCATAAACGGCCACAAATTCCGACTGGTCGGATTCCAACAGGCCGAGCAACTCGTTTTTTTCTTTGTCCCTTCCAATTAGCATAACACGCTGATTTTAGGCTGCAAAGATACAAATTCTAAAATTGGAATGTGAGGAAATCTGCATTTTTTTGATAGATTTCCTCACTATCGAAATTTGGAAAATTGAGTTATTTTATTGATTACAAATTATTTACAACAAATTTTTATCGCAATAAAAATCCGAACATTTCATAAACTTCGCAATATGTAAATACGAAATTATTTCATAACAATTTGATTTTCAATAATCAAAGCCAATTTTACAAAAATAAATAGTGAGGAAATCTCGGAATTTTCGAGAGATTTCCTCACTATTGAAATTTTAAAAATCACTTACTTCACTTCCACCCGCTGCAAGGCGACACCATTATCGGTCGTCACGCGGAGGAAATAAAGGCCTATAGGAAGATTGCTCAAATCGACAACCGTTGCCGACTGTGAAGCGGATTGCTCTTTCACGATGCGGCCCATCATGTCAATCAAGGTGATGTTTTGCAAGCCTTCAGCTGCGACGTTCACAAAGCCTTCGGCTGGGTTCGGGAAGACCTTAACATTCAGATTTTCATTCTCCGAAACACCCCAGTCATCTGTCGTGACTTCAATTGGATCACATTGCGAAGCACAACCATCATCATAAACAGCTTCGACACTATAAGCGTAAGTCGTCTCTTCCTCAGTTTGTGTATCTTGAAAAAAGCATATAGTAATCAATTCCTCATTGATTTTGACACCATCTCTGTAGACATTGTAACCCAGCAGATTACCTGTTGAACCTGCTTCAGGCGCGTCCCAATCAAGGCTGACAAACGGAGCATCTGCAGCAGAGGAACCTTCCAGATTCTGGACAGGATTGCAGCTTACCGGGTCGCCTGGCTCAACATAAACGGCCATACCCAATGAGAAAAGGTATTCGTCCCAATCCACCACGAAATAGGATGGCTTCCAATACCACTCGAATTCATACTGGTCGCTGTAGTAATACTGACCCAAAACGGCACCTGCCTGGTCGCCAAAGACAGCCATACCTTCGCCGTTCATCTTTACGCCAATCCAGAATTCGCCATCCGGAATGTTGTAAGGCGTGTCGAGTTCGACGGTCTGCCAGCCTTCGCTCGATGCCGTATAGTCCTGTGAATAAACCTCATTGCCGCAAGAATTGAAATAGTAATAATTCATGTTTTCATCATACCATTTCAAATCAATGCCTTCGTAAATCTTCACCGTAAATGATGCGGTATTGTATTCGTTGTATACCTGACGATAGAATTTCAGGCTCGTGATTTTTCCGTTAATATCAGGATCAATTTGGCGCGGCGCCATGACCATAATCGTGTTTTCCATCATGGCCATGTAGGAAAGATCGGTATTTCCAACCCAACCATCCCTATTGGTCTGTTCCGGATTTTCAAGTTTCAGCACCTGCTGTGCCGATGCGAAGCTGCTGACAATCAACGCAGCAATGATAAGTAATGACTTTTTCATACTATAAACGATTTATAATTGGAGGCAAAAATACAAAAATCTGACAACTATAATGTTATATGGGAAAAAATGTTATTGGGGCTTCTGGCTGTTAGCTATTGGCTTCTGGCCAGCTAATCCTTCCAGCAAACTCATTCGTTTTTATAATGTTGCTTCTGGCTGTTGGCTATTGGCTTCTGGCCA
>JAGHSL010000425.1 GCA_018065885.1 Candidatus Limimorpha equi | reverse complement strand
CTGTCGAAATGAGTGAATTAATTCCGACCACTTACTTATTAAACCGTGATCCCCAATTGTAGGAAAGGAAGAACGTGAGGAAAAAACGCCTGTCGCGTTGTGAGTCGATGATGGAAACGCCCATTGGATAGCATTCTGCCACTACACCGAAATTGATGGCTTGATACCGGGTGCGTGATGTGCCGATGTCGAAACTGAGTCCGCCTTTCACATGGATTCCGGGAGAAAGGCGTATTTCGTTGAATCCTTTGGTTATAGGAGCTTTCCCTACAATGTCAAGCCATTGGCTTTGATCGTCGAAAGTCCTTTCCTCGATGACTTCACTGTATTCGATGTCGGGATTGCCTTTGTAGACCAGAACATAGTAATAATAAGGCTTTTGCAAAGCCAACGACACGCCGCCTTCGTAAATCCAGCGCAATTCGATGCCGCCCCAGTATGGTTTCCCGTAAATGCGTTTTTCTTGGCCGTAGCCGAAACGGAATCCAAACACGGTGTTTAGTTTGCCGTAAACGAATGGACGTGCCAATGTGCTTGCATAGCCCGAAAGCAGCCTGACTTCTTTCAGTGAATTGAGCGTAAAAAACTCTGTCTCCCAATTACTTGTTGTATAGATGTTCTTGATTTTTCCAATCTTGAACCCCAAACCGAAGCCTTGCGAATGAATGCCTATGTTGAAGGAATTCTGATGATTGTAAATGAGTTTCTCCTCTATGGGAGTGCCGTTTTGCGAATCAATGGCAATCTCCTGGCCATGCAATAAAATAGGGCACGCTGCCAGCAGCGCGAACAATAAAACTCTAAAAACCGGTTTTTTCATGGCATTATCGTTTTAGTGCCTCCGGCGAGCCTGATCAGTAGCGAGTCTCTTTTTGATATTTTTGAGATTCTCCGTAGGCAGGGCAGCCTGAATTCGATCTGCAAGCTGTCATAAGAATACCCGATACAAATGCTACTAATAAAGCTATGGCTATTTTTTTCTTCATGGAATTGAAATTTGATTTGCAAATTAACGACTTTTTATCGGAATTATTTCCATCTTTGCAGATTATTTTATCGGATAATTTGACAAATGGATGCTTTTGCGTTTTGAAATGTTCTTGGCATGATGGCTTGAAATGCTTTTGCTTTTTGAAACAAGAACTGAAAAAATAAAATGAATTGAATTTATATATCACTAAATCAATGTATTATGGAAATTCGGAAACCTGACATAGATGAAAGCTGGTACAAAGTGCTGCGCGAGCAGTTCGAAGCACCTTATTTCGCCGACTTAAAGTCGTTTTTGGTCGAGGAAAAACAGCATTATGCCGTTTATCCTCCCGGAAAACTGATTTTCAATGCTTTTAACCTGACGCCTTTCGATAAGGTGAAGGTCGTCATTTTGGGTCAAGACCCTTATCATGGTCCTGGGCAGGCGCATGGACTTTCTTTCTCAGTGCCCGATGGTGTGCAGTTCCCGCCGAGTCTGCTGAACATTTTCAAGGAACTGAACAATGATTTGGGCATCCCGATGGCACATTCGGGGAATTTGGAAAAGTGGGCGAGGGAAGGTGTGTTGCTCCTGAACGCGTCTTTGACTGTCCGAGCCGGACAAGCAGCCTCACATTCGCGTCATGGTTGGGAGACTTTCACCGATGCTGCCATTCGTGCCTTGTCGGAAGAACGTGAGCATCTCGTGTTTATCCTTTGGGGAAATTATGCCATTGCAAAACGTGCATTGATAGACCCATTCAAGCATTTGATTCTTACTTCCGTGCATCCTTCGCCACTTTCGGCAAGCCGTGGTTTCTTTGGTTGTCACCATTTTTCAAAAACGAATAATTATTTGATTGAACATAACATAGAACCTATCAACTGGAAATTGGATTGATTTTTGGGTTGTCAGTTGTCGGTTATTAGTTGTCAGTATCTGAAAACCGTGAACCGATAACTGAAAACCAATGATTCTTTAATTCGTCATTTCGACAAGCTCAATGAGCGGTGTGAATTTTTGAATCTTAAATCTTTAAATCTTTGAAATTAAATCTTTAAATTACTCCCTTATGCGCGAAATCGTATTTGCAACAAACAATAAGAACAAGCTGGTGGAAATGCGTCAGATTATGGATGGCCTTTACCATGTCATGAGCCTTGAGGAATTGGGTTGCCATGAAGAAATCATCGAAGATGCCGACACGATTCAAGGCAATGCCAAAATCAAGGCGGATTATATCACGAATAACTATCATGTGGATTGCTTTGCCGATGATACTGGCCTTGAAGTAGAAGCCTTGAATGGCGCTCCTGGCGTGTATTCGGCGCGTTATGCGGGCGAGCATTGCAGTTATCAGGACAATGTGAACAAAATGCTGAATGCCATGAAAGGCTGCGAAAACCGAAAGGCTGCATTCCGCACGGTGATTGCCTTGAACCTGGATGGCGGGACTTATTATTTTGAAGGCCGTTGCGATGGCCAAATCACCAGGGAACAACGCGGTTCGGAAGGATTCGGCTACGACCCGATTTTCCAGCCTGATGGCTTCGACAAGACTTTTGCCGAATTGGGCAGCGAAGTCAAGAATAGCATCAGTCACCGTGGACGGGCAACACGGAAATTGATTGAGTTTTTAAAAACACACGTTATTTCGGAAAAATGATTACTTTTGCAAAAAATATTAGAGATGAAATTAGGTCAGCAAATTAGAATTAGTCCTTATTTGACTCATTTGAGCAAGTGGATAGTTGGAGAAATCATTGAGATTGAAGATAATCCGTTTAGAGGAACGGTCGTGGCTGCAAAAGATGATCTTGGACGTATCTTTTGGGGCGGGGTTGATTATTTTGAACCCATAATCGAAGAGTTATGTTTGCAATAGCATTCGATAGAAAACAGAACAGAAGGAAATAAAATGCAAATTTAAATCAGAAAAGCCGTGACTGCTCACGGCTTTTCTATTTGTAGAGAAGCGATTTATCGCGTCTCAATTCATAAAGGTGGAATTATATTTTCTCCCGAATCATCTGCATGGCTTTCGGCAGTCCGTCGGCATTGCGGCCACCTGCCACGCACAAGGTCTTCTGACCGCCACCACCGCCTTGGATTTCCTTGGCGACTTCGCGGATTGTTTTTGTAGCATCCAAGCCTTTGGCATCGGCGAAGGCTTCTGGTAACAGCAGGCACAGCGAAGGCTTGCCTTCGTTGATGGAACCGAGAATGGCAATGGCGTTTTCGTTCATTTGCTTCAGTATCAGGGCAATGTTGCGGAGCTGGTCGCCGGTGCAGTTCAGCGTGTCGATAATCAGTTTGCAGCCTTCGTAGTCGGTGGCTTTCGCCATCAGTTTTTCGGCCATGTTTTGAGCCTTTTCCTGCATCAGGCGTTCCACTTCTTTCTTCAAGGCTTGATTCTGTTCGGCAAGCGATTCAACGGCTTTTACAAGGTCGTTGCCTTTCACGATTTCCTTGATGCGTCCCAATTGGTCGAGGTTATCATTCAGATATTGCTCAACGGCTTCGCCCGTAATGGCTTCGATACGGCGCACACCGGCAGCAATGGCACTTTCGGCAACGATTTTGAATGTGCCGATGTTGCCTGTGGCTGAGGTGTGAGTGCCACCGCAAAGTTCCATGGAGTAGTTCTTGTCGAACATCACGACGCGGACTTTGTCGCCGTATTTTTCACCGAACAATGCAGTTGCGCCCAAGGCTTTGGCTTCGTCAACAGGAATGTCGACGAGGGTTTCGTTTTTGATGTTTTCCCTGATTTTGCGGTTGACAATGTCTTCTACCTGACGGATTTCTTCCGGCGTCATCTTGGCAAAGTGGCTGAAGTCGAAACGCAGACGTTGGTCATCGACCAAGGAGCCTTTTTGCTCGACGTGCGTGCCGAGGACTTGACGCAGTGCAGCGTGCATCAAGTGCGTGGCACTGTGGTTGTTGGCAATGCGTTGGCGACGTTCTGTGTCAATTGTTGCCGTGAATTCCATTTCAGGATTCTGAGGCAGTTGCTCAGTGATATGAATAGCCAGATTGTTTTCCTTGATGGTGTTCAGAATCTTGATGGTCTCGTTTTCGGAAACCAAAACACCAGTGTCACCGACTTGTCCGCCCATTTCGGCATAGAAAGGCGTGCGGTCGAGGACGATTTCGAAATGAGTCTTCTTCTTTTCCGTCACTTCGCGGAAACGGAGAATGTTGCAGGTTGCTGAAGTCTCGGTGTAACCGATGAATTGCGTCGGCTGTTCGGTTTCTTTCACCACGACCCAGTCGCCATTGGCTTTTTCAGCGGCCTTGCGTGAACGGTTCTTTTGTTCGTCGAGGTTGGCCTTGAAGCCTTCCATGTCGACTTCCAGACCTTTTTCCTGAGCCATGAGGTTGGTAAGGTCAATTGGGAATCCGTAGGTGTCGAACAACTCAAATGCAAATTTTCCATCAATGTTTTGACCTTTGTTTTGTTCGCAATAGCCTTCAAAACGCTTGATGCCTTGTGCCAAAGTGCGGAGGAATGAGGCTTCTTCTTCACGGATGACCTTGGTGACGAGTTCCTGCTGCGTCTTGATTTCCGGGAAGTTATGTTCCATTTGACCGACAAGGATAGGCAGAAGCTTGTAAACGAAAGGTTCGTCGAAGTTGAGGAAGGTGAAACCGTAACGCACGGCACGACGCAACACGCGGCGGATGACATAACCGGCGCCGTTGTTGGATGGCAGCTGTCCATCGGCGATGGCGAAGCTGACGGCACGCAAGTGGTCGGCAATGACACGCATGGCGACATCTATCTTCTCTTCCTTGCCGTAGGCGAAACCTGACATCTTGGCCAGTTCCTGAATGAGCGGCTGGAAAATGTCGGTGTCGTAGTTCGAGGTCTTGCCTTGCAGCACGCGGACCAGACGCTCGAAGCCCATGCCGGTATCGACATGTTTTGCAGGCAGTTCCACGAGCTGGCCGTTAGCCAAACGGTTGTATTGCATAAACACAAGGTTCCAGATTTCAATCACTTGCGGGTCGTCCATGTTGACGAGGTCGCGGCCTGGAACCTGAGTGCGGGCGGCATCGTCACGGAGGTCGACGTGGATTTCGGAGCAAGGACCGCAAGGACCGGTTTCGCCCATTTCCCAGAAGTTATCGTGCTTGTTGCCGTAGATGATGCGGCTTTCATCGACATGTTCAAGCCAGTAGTTGTAGGCTTCCATGTCGGGGCCTTGACCATCCTTTTCATCGCCGCCAAAAACGGTGACATACAATTTGTCTTTGTCAATTTTCACGATTTCAGTCAGGTATTCCCAAGCGTAGGCAATGGCTTCCTTTTTGAAATAGTCGCCAAACGACCAGTTGCCGAGCATCTCGAACATGGTGTGGTGATAGGTGTCGTGGCCAACTTCTTCCAAATCGTTGTGCTTGCCCGAAACGCGGAGGCATTTCTGCGTGTCGCTGGCGCGCTTGAATTTGGCAGGTTGGTTGCCCAAAAAGATGTCCTTAAACTGGTTCATGCCAGCATTGGTGAACATCAGGGTTGGGTCGTTTTTCACTACGATAGGTGACGAAGGAACAATGGTATGTTCCTTGGAACGGAAAAATTCCAAAAAGCTGTTTCTGATTTCAAATGCGTTCATTTATGTAGGTATTATTATTTGTCATTAAAAAAGCGTGCAAATTTAGGTTAATTTTTTCTATTTTTGCACGCATGAAACGCCAGAAATACATATTCAATCATAAGACATTGAGTTTTGAGAAGTACAAATTGCCTGCAAAGGCAGTCATTGGGCGTGTTCTTTTGGCAGTGTTAATGTTTGGTGGCTTCGCTTTTCTGTTTGCGTTCCTTTTGTATACGTTCTTCAGTTCGCCGAAGGAAAAAATGCAGGCACGCGAATTGGAATACATGAAGCTGCAATACGAAATCCTGAACGACAAACTCAACAACATGGAGACTTTGCTGGCCGATATGGAAGACCGCGACGATAACGTGTATCGTGTTGTGCTTGAGGCAGAACCGATTCCGCGCTCGGTGCGTCGCGCAGGTTATGGCGGTCCTCATCGCTACGACCACCTTTATGGATATTCCAATTCCGATATTGTGGCCAGCGCTTCGAAAAAGTTAGACATCATTGCAAGTCGTCTTTTCGCACAAACGCAGTCGTATGACGAAGTTTTTGAAATGGCTCGTAATAAGTCGGAAATGCTGAGCAGTATTCCGGCCATCATGCCCGTTCATGCGAAGGACTTGAAGTATATTTCCTCATATTTTGGCTATCGTCCCGACCCGATTGACAACGTGGTCAAGTTTCACAGTGGCATCGATTTTTCTGCCAATGAAGGTGTCAGCGTTTATGCTTCGGGCAATGGAAAAGTCGTTGAAGTGGAAACGACGCGATGGGGCTATGGAAAAATGATAACTATCGATCATGGTTATGGCTACAAGACACGATACGCGCATTTGAAGAACTTTGCAGTGCGTAAGGGACAGAAAGTGACGCGCGGACAAGTGATTGGCCGTGTGGGAAAAACAGGCAAGTCGACAGGCTCGCACCTGCACTACGAAGTGCTTAAAAACGATGCCCCAATTGACCCGATGCACTTCTTTTTCAACGACTTGACGCCTGACCAATACGAAAAGATTCTGGAACGGTCGACGATTCCGACAAAAACAATGGACTAATTATGGAAGAGAACAAATCAGGAAAATATTATTACAGCATCGGCGAAGTGGCCGATATGTTTGGTGTCAACACCTCGATGATTCGTTATTGGGAGAAGGAATTTGATGTGTTGCGTCCGCGCAAGAACAAGAAAGGCAACCGCCTTTTTACGGAACGCGATGTGCGCTATGTGCATGTCATTTACCATCTTACGAAGGTGAAGGGCTACACTTTGGCAGGTGCAAAACAAGCCTTGAAAGACAAATTCAGCGATTACGAAGAACGCATGATTTTGCTTGAGACTCTTGACAAAACGCGCAATTTTCTCTTGTCGTTGGATAAAAGCCTTGCTGAAAAACAGAAGGAACTGAAACAACAGCTGTAATCGGATTTGCGATTTAGTGATAATTAAAAAATAACCTGTTACGGAAATCGCTGTTTTTTCGCTTCACCGAAAGCAAATTATCGTAAATGAAAAGCAAATTATCAAAAATTATAATCGCCTATATATCAGTTAATTTATGAAAATTCATGTTTAATTTGTGGAAATTCATGTTTATAAAAACGATATTGATTAGGTGTTAGAATTGTCTCAGCTTATTATTTTATTGTTACTTTGTTTATCAATTCATTTTATTCCACCAAAATCTTCTTCACCGTTGTCTGTTTGCCTGAAACGAAACGGATGAAATAAAGCCCTTTCGTAAGGCCGTCAATTTCAATCTGTTGGCCGCCAATGGCGTTTCCTGAATCAATCAGTTGTCCTAATCTGTTGAATATTGCGTAGTTGAACGAAGCGCAGTTTGTCTTGATATTCAGCACGCCATGTGTCGGATTCGGATAAATGCTGAATTTGATTTCCGTATCGTTGATACAAAGCACGCCGACTTCAACG
Organism: Candidatus Limimorpha equi; assembly: GCA_018065885.1. Taxonomy (GTDB): domain Bacteria; phylum Bacteroidota; class Bacteroidia; order Bacteroidales; family F082; genus Limimorpha; species Limimorpha equi. The sequence continues at coordinate 8,836 of JAGHSL010000425.1, read as the reverse complement.
ACAATGTTGCTCGGCACGGAATAATGTCCCTGATTGTCGGTGGCAATGACACTGTAAGTATAGATGCCGTCGGCTAAGGTTTCAGAAAAGATGGTGTTACTTTGGTAGTTAATCTGAGTTCCGTTGCGTTCAATGATATAGACGCAGTTGAAATCAGGCTCGTCCCAAGTCAAGGTGACATTGTTGCAGTTGACTTGGGCTTGAAGGTTTTCGATGGCAGGTAGATTATAAATGACCGAGGTAGGCGGGAACTGTATGTCGTCAACCCAAGCGCAGTCTTCGCCTTGTGCTGAGGATGCGTCTTTCGAATAGACCCAGCGCAAGAGGTGAGTGCCGGCGGAAATAGGGAAGATGGCTTTTTTCCATTCTTGGTCTTGATAACCTGACCACGCGCCCATTTCGGTATTATCGATGTAGAAAAGCAGTTTGTCGCAGTTGGTTTCCGATGATGTCTTTTTCCAGAAACTGATTTCGCCTTCGTTGGCAACTTGCAGCGTCAGAATCATGTCGGATGTGTGGTTGTTGGTTGTGGCACCCGAACGTGCGGCGTAGCTCCCGCTGTGGACTTCATCGCTGACGATTGTCCAATTGTTGCCGCTGAACATCCAGTTGTATTTTTCAAAATCACCGGTTTCAAAGTCTTCCTTGTCTGCACCAATGATGATTAAGGTGCTGCCATTCAGTGAATAAAGTCCTGTTGAAGCAACGAAATCAATTTCGTAGGCGGTGCCATTGGTGGCGTTTTCACTGATGCTGAATGGCATTTCGATAGTGGCGAGGCCATTGGCCGGAATACTTGAAAAACTATAGGATGTGTGGTTGAAAACAATGTCGCTGGTGCTGCTGAAAGGAATCAAAACGCCATTTGGTGATGTGCTGCTGCCTTCGTTCTTGATTTTGATGATTAAAGTTCCGTTTTGCCCAGGCGTGTTGCTGCCTGTGGTGGCGGCATCAGCCAAAGCCAGTGATGGCGCGTGAAGAACGGCATTGAAACTGCTTGTCCACGAACCTTGCGCACAGGAACAGACCAAGGTGAAAGTGGCTGTTGTTCCGTCAATTATGTTGTTGGCGGTTTGCAGGGTGAACAAATTGTTGATGGCAAAATGTTCGCCGACGGCAAGTGTTGCAACGTGTGCCACACTGTCGATGACTTCCACAAAATCGGAATTTGAATATAATGTAATCGTGATGTCGCTTGCATTTTCAACGCCAGCGTTTTTGATGGTGATGTTGAGTCCGGTGGTTTCATCAAAGTCGATTTGTCCGTTTTCATCGTTGACGGAATAGGTGTCGAGCATGACGAATGGTCCTTCCAATGGCACGATTTCCATATCTTGAATGTAGGTCACTTTGTTGTAGCCGATGATGGTCAATGTGGCCGTGCCGACGTTTTGTAATGAGTTGAAATTGAGTTCCGCAGCACCGTTTTGAATATAGCTTGAGGCAAGCACTTCGCCATCGATGCTGAGCGTTGCAATGCCGAAATCGATATCGGCGGTGAGGCTGAGTTTGTCCAAACCGATCATCAGCACGTCAGGTGTGCAAGTCACGTTCATTTCGGTTGGATTGGTGGTGCGTAGCAGCAACGATGGGTCGCCGAAGAGCAGCCATGTGTCGTGCGTGATGCCGTAGTCGCTGGGTGCGGCATCAAGGATGTACTCGTTGCCGTTGAGCATGGTGCCGCCCATGGTGTGGTTGTAAAGGTCGGCATCGCGCCATTCGGTGAGGATGGCGTTTATTTCGTCTTGGCCGTATTGCGGGGGTGCCCACGATTGATTGATGCAGGAGAAAATGCCGCCGATGGCACCGGTCGGTGCGCCCGTGGTGTTGTTCTTGGCGCGCATCCAGGTCTCGGCAAAGCAAGGCTGATAATAGTTGAATTTACCATTCAGGCAGGCTACGGAAATGATGAAAGGCCATTTGTAATCGTTGGTCAGGTTATTGACACGGCTGTTGTTGTAACTGCAAACAAACCAACTGGTTTCGGAGCCGTGATTGCAGTAATTGCAAATGCCGGCACCAGCGTTGAAATCCTGGTCTAATTGGGCGGCGGTCGGGTTGTTGTATCGGTCGTAGCGTTGCGAAATCTCGGTGTAGGTGTAGTGCATTAAAGTGTCGCGGATGAAATCAATGTGCTGCCAGTCCAATTCTCCGTGGTGGCCCATGCCTTGACCGTCGGTTGAGCCGATGCCTACGCCTTTGTCCAACCAATCCAAACCTGCCGGCATATCGCGCTCGTAATAAATCACTTTGTTGACATGGTTTTCGACATCGGCAACGCTTTCGACTGAAAATCTGCCCACAAACACTTCGATATAGTGGTCGTTGCCTTCCAGTTGGCCGAACCAGCTATCGGTAAAACCTGTTGAAATCGGAGATGGGGTAATGTCGTTGTAATCGCCGACAAGCAGCACAAATTCGAGTTTGTCGTTCTGATATTTGTTTCTGATATAGGACTTTATGTTTTCGGCATTGTTGCCGCCGGCCTCGGTCACGCTGACCATTTCGGTTGGCCTGCCGGAGATGTTTTTCCATTCGACGAAAGGCTGCATGGCTTCCTGATATTGTTCAGGACAAATGACCAGCATGGTGCCTCGGTCTTCAATGAAAGTGTATTTTTCGCTTGTCTTTCCGAAATTGATGAAGCGTCTTTGATAGTAATGCTGTATTTCGGCATCGCTTTTTATGCTGTTTGATTTTCTTTCAATCTTCTGATTTTCACCGTTATCGCTCATTTTTTCCATGACGATGGTCATTTTTGTGAAGACGCGCAAAGTATTGCTGACCGGATTATAGGCAAAAGGCGTAACCAAAATGTTCTGTCCACGGAAATCGCGGCTGATGTAGGGCGCATCGAGTATGGCGGATTTTTCAGGATAGAAAGCATTTTGCTGATAGACTTCGCCGTAGGTGTAAGGCACATCTTCAGGATTGACTTGACGGCTGAGGTTGCCTTTTGATGGAGCAATCTCAATATTTTCAAAATCAGTGTATTCGCAATTGGAAACTGAAACCTTCATCTCAGCTTTGTCGCCAATGATGACGGGAATAGGGAAGTGTGGCAAATCGGGGCAACCTGCTTCAAGACGTGAAACCATTTCGGGCACTGAAATGATGTTTTGGACACCTTGCGGTGTTGTGACATCTACCGTGTGAAATCCGTCTAATTTGAATTGTATTACGGTTTGTTTTTCACTGCTTGAAATCAATTCCGTTTTCGGGGTTGTGGCTTTTCCGCTGCCTGTATTGTGCCATTCTTGTGCAATGCAATTGATTGTCAATAAGATGGCTATGAGTGTTATAATGTGCTTTCTCATTTTTGCTAATGGTTTTTTTTGTTTTGGGTATTACTCAATCACACATTTTTCAATTCTGCATTGGTGCTCCTTGGTGTCGGGGTCGTAGTTTATTCCCACAAAAAGCAAATTGCCACGGTAGTGTTCCAAAAGGTCATCGTATTTCTTTTCCTTAATCTGATTAATGGCCGATTCGGCTGACTTGTTGTTTTTCAGCTCGATAATCATGGCAGGAATGTTCGGAACGTAAGGAATCAAAGCTAAATCTGCGTAACCCTTTCCCGTCGGTAGTTCCTTGATGACGGTGTATTTGAGGTTGGCGTAGAAATAGGCTAATCCGATGGCGCTTTGGAATGAGGCTTCGTTGTTGTAAGTCAGCGGATTGGTGGCGTGGATGTGAGCCTCTGTCAAGGCTTCGGCTACAGCTTTTTCGTCCTTGTTAATCGTGGCTTCAAGCAGTTGCTTTGAATCGTTCACAAGTTTGATGACAGGTTGGTAATCCTGCTCGTATTCAACGGAAAACACCCACTGCTCTCTGATTTCGCTGTTCGGTATGTAGCATTGGCGGTTTTCGCGGTCATAGGCCAGATATCCCAGATGTATCAGGTAAGTAAAGACATCGTCCTTGCTGTGAAAATCAGTCATGGTGTTGAGATACTTATACACGTTCACATCGACTTTTCCCCCGCCCATCATTTTAATGACATCGTTCTTTATTCCATTGAAATCCAATAAGATATAGAGCTTTAAAGCCTCGTATGAACCCGTTTGTGTCCAGTAGCTGCCAAATTCATGGTTCATCATGGCACTCACCACTGAACGGGGACTGAAAACCTCCTTCACGGTCTTTAAATCATAGCCGTCATACCAGCGTTTACATTCTTCGTAGTCCATGCCGTATTGTTCACAAAGGCCTTTTGTCTCCTCAGCCGTGAAACCCACGAATTCGGCGAGATTCATTGGATTTGTCATTGAATACTCGTTGAAAAGATTGAGTTTCGATTGTATTTTGTCGCGGACAATAGGCAGAATACCAGTTAGATAGGCAAGTGAAATGGCGGGGCTTAATATCGAATTCTTGAAAAGTGAGTTAAGGAATCTAAGATATTCGTTAAATAGAGTGTCGGGCACTTTTTCGCGAACAAGAACATCGTATTCGTCGATGATGATGATGAAAGACTCTCCTGTTTCTGAATATGTTTTCAGCAAGGCGCTGGCAAGTGAATCGTTGAGTGAAAACTGAAGTCCGAATTGTTTTTCCAGTTCCTTTTTCACAGATTCACTCATAGCGTCAATCAATAGTGAAGGATCTTTTAGCATCATGTATTCGGCATTCAAATCCAACTTAATCACATTCAGTTTGTTGAGATAGGTCTCGTAGCTTTCATCTTGGGCGATTTTCAAATCCTTGAAAAGCTCCCTTGAATCGCAACCCTTCGAATAATAGGCTGCAATCATGTTGCCCGCCATGCTTTTTCCAAAGCGGCGAGGACGGGAAACACACACGAATTTGTTTTCTGAATCGATAAGTTTGTTTAACTCGGAAATCAACATGGATTTGTCGACGAAAATCTGTGATTTTCTGGATTGCTTCAGCAGAACATTGCTCGGATTTAAATATATGCCCATGACTTTCAAGTTTTTGAAACTGCAAAAATAGAAAAAGATGAAGAAAAAAGGAAGAAGGGACATGGAAAAAGATGATAAAACCAGAAAAGCCCGCCCGAAGGCAGGCTTTTCATTCAGTATTGAAAAAACGTGTTATTCAACCACAACCTTTTCAACGCTGGTCTTTGAACCTGCGGTGAGGCGGATGAAGTAGATGCCCTTGGCCATGCCGCTGACGTTGATTTGCTGTGCGCCTTGAGCGGTGCCGTTGGCAACTTGCTGTCCCAAGCCGTTATACATCACATAGCTGTATTCGGCATTGCCACCATTAATATTTAAGGTGTTGTTGACAGGGTTAGGATAGATGCTGAACTCGGCTTCGTTTTCGTTGACATCCAAATCTACGGTAACCAAAATGTTTTCAGGCAGCGATTCGCCGTTGGAATAAATGGCCGTAACGCTGTAGTTGGTTTGCTCGTAAGGGATTTCATCGGTGAAGCTGGTATCTTCGGTTTCGGCTATGACAATACCGCAGCGTGCAATGCGATATCTCTGGGCGGCAAAATTGCCATGCCATGTCAAAGTGACATTGGTGCCTTCAACAGAAGCTGCGAGATCTGTGACAGGGCTGAAAGGGTCGTTGGCCGAACCGGCGCAGTCAACGTCAAATTCACAGTTCTGCTGGTTGTCTTCCTGATGGATGATGCCTCCGTTTTCATATTTGATGGTATATGAACATTCGTATGGCCATGTGTCTGGATTGAAATAGACGTTGACGTGAACGCCCTTGCCGATAGTGCGTACAAATGTCGCGGTGTAACCATTGACGATTGTCATGTATTCGGCTGGTGTTCCGTCGCTGTAGGTCACATGGAGTTTGTTGCCGTTCCAACCATCTCCGTATTGGTCGTTGAGGATGAATTCAACATTGCAGGCGTTCCTCACAGTGCAAGTGCCTCTGTCAAAGACATTGTTGTCGGATTCCATAATGAATGAGAATGGAATCGGTTCAGTATCAGGGAAGTTGGGCTGGGTAGTCGCTGTGAAAACAGCTGTTACTTCGCCTCCGATCTCAACGGTGCCTAAATCCACTTGAGCGTCTGCAATAAACGCATGTATGTTTTCCGAATAAGCCCATAAGCTGGCATTCGTTGCCTTGTAATGACCGACATTCTTGAATGTGGGAGCCAAAGTTATATTTGCGCCGGGAATGTATCCTTGTGGGTAAGCGCATCCAATGAATTCGAATGCGGCTTCACCGGCAGTGAAGGTGATTTCCCCATGCCAGGCCTTATCGCCACAGGTCATTTTGACTTTGACGGTCCATGCTTCGCTATCTTCAGCGTACTCCCAGGTTTTGACAGAGAATGCATTTTCGAGGGTGATGGTCTCGTTGGGCTGTATGACGCCCAAAGTGGCTGTGCTGTCGATGACTTCAAAAAAGTTCCAGCCACCATCTTGGAAGGAAAGGGTGATTTGGGTTTCGCCTTCCGTTGGATCGTAGCCAATATTCTTGAAGCTTATGCTCACAGGGGTTAACTGATTGACACGAACGATTTCCGGTGTGTAGCCGACTACCTTAAGAAAAGAGCCTTCGGCAGGAGCGATTTCAACTTCCGCTTGGTAGGTCACCTTGTTGAAGCCGATGATGAGGAGTTCGGCGGTGCCGGTATGGGTCAATGGGTCGAAATGCATGATTCCGTTGCCGTCAATGATTTCTTGCGTAGCGATTATTTCTCCATCCATTGAGAGGATGGCGAAGGCGTAATTCTGATAGAAGTACCAATCGTCATCTTCAGTAATCGTGATTTCAAGTTCGTCCATGCCAATCATTGGTGAGCTTGGGTATAATGTCACGTTCATATCCTGAGGTATGGTGGTGCGGACCATCAGCGATGGGTCACCGAACATAATCCAAGTGTTGTGGGTTGCGCCATTGTCTTCAGGGCATGCATCGAGGATGTATTCATTACCATTGTGGAAACAGCTTCCCATGGTGTGGTTGAAGTGGTCCGATTCTCTGTATTCGCAGAGGATGGCATTCATCTCGTCCTGACCATATTGTGCAACATTCCATGACTGAAACAGCCATGGGAACATGCCGCCGATGGCACCAGTTGGAGCATTTGTGGTGCTGTTCGTGGCACGCATCCAGGTTTCGGCGAAGCAAGGCTCACCATAGTTAAAATTGCCGCTATAGTTGGAAACGGTGATAATCATAGGCCACATGTAGTCGTTGGTCAATGCGTTGACGCGTTCGTTGTTGAAGTCGCAAATGCCCCATCTGGTTTCAGAGCCCTTAGGGTTGCAGTAGTTGCAGATGCTGGCACCGTTGTTGAAGTCATTGGAGATGTCGTCAGCTGTCGGGTTGTCGTAATGCTCGTAGCGTTGTGAAACATTCCAGTAGGTGTAGTGCATGAGTGTATCGCGGATGTACTCGATGTGGCGCCAGTCGGATTCGCCGTAGTGGCCGGTACCTTGGCCGTCGGTCGAGCCAATACCAACACCATTTTCTAACCATTCCAAACCTGCAGGCATGTCGCGCTCGTAATAAAGCACCTTGTTGACGTGGGTTTCGACGTCAGCAACACTTTCAACCGAGAAACGGCCTACGAAAGCTTCAATGTAGTAGTCGTCGCCTTCCAATTGGCCAAACCAGTTGTCGGAATAATAATTGTAATCTATCATGTGAGGGGTAATGTCGTCGTAATCGCCAACAAGCAGGACAAACACAAGGTCCCTGTCATCATAATAGTTACGGATGTAAGCCTTGATGTTGTTGTCGTAGTTGCCACCGGCTTCATCAAGGCTGACCATTGTGGTGGGACGTCCCGACTTGTTCTTCCAATCTACCAATGGCTGCATGGCTTCCAAATACTGTTCAGGGCAGATGACGAGCATTTCGCCTTGGTCTTCGATGAAAGAATACTTGGCTGTCTGCATCCCGAAGTTGATGAAACGGCGGTTGTAGGTGTTCTTCATTTCAGGATTGACCTTGATGGTGTTCGACTTGCGGGCGAGTTTCGGGTTTTCGCCGTTGTCGCTCAGCTTGGTCATGGTGATGGTCATGCTGGTGAACACGCGTAAGGTCTTTGTCACAGGGTTGTAGGCGAAAGGCGTAACCATGATGTTCTGACCACGGAAATCGCGGATGATGTAAGGAGCTTCCAAGTGAGTCTGTCCGGTTGGATAGAAAGCGTTCTGGCTGTACATTTCACCGTAGGTGTAAGGCACTTCGTCAGGATTGACGTCACCTTTGATGATGCCTTTTGAAGGAGCGACTTCAATGTTGAAATCGGTGAATTGTGCATTGGATACCTTGACACCCATTTCGGCCATGTCGCCGATGAGTACAGGGATAGGGAAGTGCGGCAGGTCGGGTTCTCCGGCAATCAGTGTGGAAGCCATCTTCGGAACGGAAATGATGTTCTGGGTTCCGTCAGGGGTCTCAACTCTTATGGTGTTGAAGCCTCCCAATGAGAAGTTGACAACAATCTGTTCCTCGCTGCTTGAAATCAGTTTGACCTGCGGCTGCGCAGGTTTGTCGCTGCTCAGTGCAGTCCATTTTTGCCCGAATGTCACGAATGACATTGCAGCAAGAATGAGTGTTAAGAAAAATTTTTTCATTGTAAGATTAGTTTATAAAAAAATGGGAGACGACATGCGCCGTCTCCCGAATCGGTTATCATTCGTTATTCAACCACAACCTTTTCAACGCTGGTCTTTGAACCTGCGGTGAGGCGGATGAAGTAGATGCCCTTGGCCATGCCGCTGACGCTGATTTGCTGTGCGCCTTGAGCAGTGCCGCTGGCAACCTGCTGTCCCATGCCGTTGTACATCACATAGCTGTATTCGGCATTGCCACCATTAATATATAAGGTGTTGTTGACAGGGTTAGGATAGATGCTGAATTCGGCTTCGTTTTCTTCAAC
>JAGHSL010000301.1 GCA_018065885.1 Candidatus Limimorpha equi | reverse complement strand
TGTTCACGGTAAATTCGCCGTTGCGGTTGACAAATTCCTGAGTGCCGTCCAAAGGGTCGACGAGCCAATATTTTGAGAATTGCGAACGGTCGTCGGGCAAATCCTCCTCGCTGACAAATGGCAAATTACTGGTTTTCAGCATTTCCTTAATGAGATTACTGGCGCGCAAATCGGCTTGCGTGACGGGCGAATCATCGCTTTTCACATACACATCGAAAGGCGTGGCATACACCTCCATGATGATTTTTCCGGCTTCGAGGGCGGCATTGATGGCCAATGATAATAATTTTTCCATGAGGGCAAAGGTAGGGAATTTTTTTGCTTCTGGCTGTTAGCTATTAGCTTCTAGCCGTTAGCTATTTGCTAGTCAATCCAAAAGCAAAAAAATTATCTATCTGATTTTCAATAAAGTAAAAAAATAATTACAAAAAAATTTCTTTTGTGCGCTTTTATTCTACTAATTTTGCGCCCACAAAACCCACACAAATGGCAAAGAATTTAGTAATCGTCGAATCACCAGCCAAGGCCAAAACCATCGAAGGTTTCCTTGGAAAAGAATATACGGTGAAGTCAAGCTACGGACATGTCCGTGTTTTAAACAAGAACACGCTTAGCGTCAATATAGAAAAGGATTTTGAACCTGAATACGAAATCAGCGACGACAAGAAAACCTTGGTCGCCGAACTGAAGAAGTTAGCCAAGAGCGCCGAAACGGTGTGGCTCGCATCCGATGAGGACCGTGAGGGAGAATCCATTTCATGGCATCTTTATGAGACCCTTGGTTTAAAAGGCAAGAATACGAAACGTATTGTATTTCACGAAATTACAAAGACTGCCATTCTGAACGCTATCGAAAATCCACGCACTATCGACATGGATTTGGTGGCTGCTCAGCAGGCTCGCCGCGTGCTCGACCGCCTTGTCGGTTACGAATTGTCGCCATTGTTATGGAAAAAGGTGAAGCCATCGTTGTCGGCTGGCCGCGTGCAGTCGGTGGCCGTGCGCCTCATCGTTGAACGCGAAGAGGAAATCAAGAATTTCGTGCAGACCAGCGCCTACCGCGTCACCGCACAATTCGCGTTCAAGAAGGACGGGCAGGATTTCAACATCGCTGCCGAACTTCCAACCCGTTTCGATACTGAAGCCGAAGCCCGCAAGTTCGTGGAATCGTGCGTCAAGGCTTCCTATCAGGTCGACAACATCGAAAAGAAACCCGCTTCGAGATATCCGGCACCGCCTTTCACCACTTCAACCTTGCAACAGGAAGCCGCCAGAAAACTCGGTTTTTCGGTTGCCAACACCATGCGCATTGCCCAGCAGCTCTACGAATCAGGTAAAATCACTTATATGCGTACCGACTCCGTGAACCTTTCGAACCTCGCCCTCGGCATGGCCAAAAAGGAAATCGCTGCCAATTACGGTGAAGAATATGTGAAGACGCGCCAATATCAGACCAAGACAAAAGGTGCCCAGGAAGCGCACGAAGCTATCCGCCCGACTTATCTGGACCAGCACACCATTAAAGGCACTGCCGATGAACGTCGTCTATATGAACTGATTTGGAAACGCACTATTGCTTCGCAAATGGCTGATGCACAGTTGGAAAGAACCAATGTGAACATCGCCGTTTCAAGTTCCGACAAGCAGTTTGTCGCCACAGGTGAAGTCATTTTGTTCGACGGTTTTCTGAAAGTTTACATGGAAAGTTTCGATGACGACCGCAGCGAAGACAGTGCTGCCATTTTACCACCAATCGAAATCGGCATGCCGCTCGATCTCGACAAGATGGAGGCCCAGCAACGCTACACACGTCATCCTTTGCGCTATACCGAAGCAAGTTTGGTCAAGAAAATGGAAGATTTGGGCATTGGTCGTCCTTCAACATACGCGCCGACCATTTCAACCATCCAGAAGCGCGAATACGTGGCCAAAGGCGATGTGAAGGGTGAAATGCAATCCTATAAAATTATCACGCTGAAAAACGACAAGGTCAGCGAGAAGACTGGAAAAGAGACTTACGGCACCGAAAAGGGCCGTCTGCTGCCTACCGACATCGGCGTTTTGGTCAACAAGTTCCTGTTGCAATATTTTGAAAGCATCATCGACTACAATTTCACCGCCAACGTGGAAAAGGAATTCGATAAAATCGAAGAAGGTCAGCGCGAATGGAATGCCATGATTAAGGAATTCTATCAAGGTTTCCACACGCAAATCGTCTCCACGACCGAAAACTCGGGCAAGTTCAGCGGTGAAAAGCTCCTTGGCCTCGACCCTGCTACTGGTAAGAAAGTGTATGTGAAAGTCGGTCGTTTTGGCCCTGTGGCACAAATTGGCGATACCGATGCTGACGAAAAGCCGCGTTTTGCCGGTTTAAAGAAGGATATGAGCATCGAAAGCGTGACTTTGGAAGAAGTGCTCAAGCTGTTCGAGTTCCCACGCACATTGGGCGAATTTGAAGGCAAGGAAGTCAGCGTGTCCATTGGCCGTTTCGG
>JAGHSL010000261.1 GCA_018065885.1 Candidatus Limimorpha equi | reverse complement strand
AATGTGCCGAAGTTCACGGTCATTTTCGGTGGCTCATTCGGTGCCGGCAACTATGGCATGGCTGGCCGTGCTTACAGTCCAAGATTGCTTTTCATGTGGCCTAACGCCAAGATTTCGGTGATGGGTGGCGAACAGGCAGCCAATGTGCTGGCTACCGTGAAGGAAGACCAATACAAATACAAAGGACTGGATGTCCCGACCGACGAAATCGCCAAGCTGAAACGCGATATTCTGGCCAAATACGATTACGAAGGCTCGGCCTATTACAGCACGGCACGCCTTTGGGATGATGGCATCATCGACCCCGTCGACACGCGTAATGTGCTGGCTTTGGGCATTGCCGCATCGTTGAACAAGCCTTTCCCGATGCAGCAGTTTGGTGTGTTTAGGATGTAAAACATTCCTTTTTTCTGCTGTTTGCAAACAGCAAATGTTACAAAAAGGACGACCAAAATGTCAAAAAACGCTCTGGAGCGTCTCTATCCTAATCCGTTGTGATTGTAGAGATGTTGCGTGCAACGACTTTCAACGTGTACAATCCCATGAAACGAAAATAGAGACGTTGCGTGCAACGTCTCTACATGATAAAACCACATCAAATCAGAACGTTAGGTTTGCCTTAATGTAGAAATTCCGGCCTGGCTCAACATTGATGTTGCCACGGTTGGTGGAAAGGAAATTGGTGTAAGCCTCGTCGGTGATGTTGTCGATGCCTCCGAAAAACTGCAAGCCGCATCTGCCGAAACGAAACACTTTTGAACTGAGCGACAAATCCAGACGTAAATACGAATCGGTCGGTTTTTCGCCAGAAGCAATCTTGTCTCTGTTTTTTGCTCCTGCACCCATAAGTGATAAATTGATGGCACCAACTTTCGGATAGGTGTAGGCAATGCCCAAACGTTCGTTCATTGGCGGAATGGAAGGCAGATAGGTGTCGTTTTCCGTATCGCGGCCAATGATGTAAGCCCCATTCAAATAAACCTGTAAGCCATTGACAATGTGATAGTCAAGACTGAAATCACAGCCGTAAAGTAGGGCTTTGTTTACATTGCGGTAGATCAAGGCCGGCAGAGTGTCGAAGCTGCTTTCTTCGGTCAAATGATAAATGAAGATGCCATCGGTTTCGACAATCATGTCGGTCATGCGGTTCATAAAAACCGAAGCTTGCATTTCCAGTTTGTCGCCCCAATAGCGCACACCCAAATCGGCTGAATAGCCTTTTTCAGGATTCAGACTCGGATTGCCAAGTTGCACCTTGCTTCCCAAGTCGATGTATTTGAAACGTTCTTCCAAGGAAGCGGCACGGTAACTGCGTGCCAGATTCAAAACCAAATCCAGCTTTTCGTTCAGGTTGTACAGCAAGCCCAAATTGGCGCTCCACGAGAAATCATTTTTTTCGCCCGATTCGAATGTCACGCGCTGCGAGGGCATAGGCTGGATTTCTCCGTTTTTAATGATGGAATCCACATCGTAGCACTTTTCGTTCTTGACAAAAATGCCGTCAAAACGGCCTCCGGCAGTCAGCGTGAGACGGTCGTCAAGCAAACGCATCTCGTCCTCGACGAAAAGTCCTGCATTCGTAAACGAAGCCTTTGGCAATGGCGTTTCGTAACGCTCAACGTGATTGACAACCGTGTCGCCATTCGGCTTGACGACGGTCATCAGTATGTCCTTTTTGCGGTCGGTCGTCATGTTGCGCCGCCAGACATCAAGGCCGACAATCAGGGTGTTGTTGTCCGAAAAGCTCCATGTGCCTTGCAGCTGTCCGCCGAAAACCTTGTGAGTTCCATTTGGCGTTACCAATTGAGGATCAGTTATTTGCACCATGCCATTGGGCTGAGTTGCCGTGGTCGCCGAATGAGGCTTCATCTCAACCTTTCTGATGATGTTCTGAGAGAAAGCACTCAGTTTCAACGATTTAAAACATTCGGTCAGGTCGGTGATTTCATAGCTGGCATTGAAGAGTGTGCGGCTGATGTCGCTGTATTTGGCCTCGGCCGTAGGCGCAAATGCGGCACCGCCGGGAATGCCGACGTCTTTCGACCAGTTGCGCTGGAACTGGAATCTGAAGGTTTGGTTCTTGAAAGGCTTGAAGCCGAATTGGGCACCCAGATTGTTCATGTTGAAGGCACTGTTTGGCAAAGTGCCTTCGGGAGTCTTCACATCGTTGGCCTTGTTATAGGAGCCGTTGATGCGGGCGTACCAGTTTTCGCTTCCTGCTCCCAACGAAAGATATTCGTTGAAAAGGCTGTTCACGCTTGAATAGCCTGAAATGAGATTGCCCTGGAAATAAGGTTTTTCGGCAAAATGGCCGGTCTTGGAGATGATGTTGACAATGCCGCCCATGGCGCCGCTGCCGTAAAGCGACGACTGCGCTCCCTTGATGATTTCGACACGCTCAATGTCGTTGACATCGATCATGCTCATTGAGGCGGTGAGGTCGGTGGCGGTCTCAACGCGGTTGCCATCGACGAGGGTCACAAGGCGGTTTTCGCTCATGCCGCGCACGTTGATGTTGGTGGCCCAAACGCCATCGCCGCCCATGCTGATGCCAGGCTCGAATTTCAGCACATCGGCGACGGTGAACGAAGAATGCCTGATGTACTCCTGCCGTCCCACAACGCTCAGACTGACAGGCGTTTCAACGATTCTTTTTTCAAGTTTTAGACTTGAGATGACCACATCCTTGAGTTGCACCGTCCTGATGGTGTCGCTCTCAGATGCCTGTGGGGTTTGTGCGAAGGCTGCGCCCGACAAACCGAGGATGATTGCTAATGAAGCAATGCGTTTCTTACTTTTCATTTTCGTTATCTTTGATTTTAAGTAATACCGACTTGACCTCGATTCCAACGATGCGTCCCAGTTGGCCCGTCAGGGAACCGATCTGGTCGGTGGTGCCTTCAAAGATAACAGAAATGATGCTGTATTTGTTTCTTGGGAAACCTTGGCGGCAGATGATTATTTCGCTGTGGCGCGAAAGTATTTCGTTCAGTTGCGGTGCCGCCGCCCTGTCCTGCACATAAATAATGGCTGTACCAATTCTCTTTTCCATTTGCTGTTCCTCCGGATCAGATTTAAATTCCCGCACGAACCTCGATGGCAACTTTTCGTCTCAATCTCAGTGCTTGTACGGTTTTTGTTATTGCGGGGGCAAAAGTAAGGAAAAAACAAAAGCGTTTTCAGTTTGGTGAGAATTAATAAACAACCTGTAACGGAAATGGCTGTTTTTTGCTTCGCTAAAGGCAAATCATCGAAAATGAATCATAAATTGTTGAAAACCATAATTGGATGTATATCAGATAATTCACGTTAATTTAAGGATAATTTGCGGCAATTTGCGTTTAACAAGAAAACAATTGCGAACGTTGAAATGTGTTACAACTTATTTTTTAAGCGTTACTAAGATGCTGTGAGGGAAAGTAAATTGTAGAGTAAATTCGGAGTAAATTTTTTTCATGCGCCAGCAATCCGTGAAAATTCATGCACTGTTCCCTGTGCTCCCTGCGTCTGCCGAAGGAGCTTGTCGAAGGGCGAATTCAAAATTTAATCTGTGTAAAATCCGTGTCATCTGCGGAAATCTGCTATTTCAAGAAACTCTCTGCGTAAATCAGCGTCATCAGCGGGAGAAAAAATCAGTAGTTTATTGAAAATCAGTGTAATCTGCGCAATCTGCGGTTTCAAAAACTCTCTGCGGAAATCAGCGTCATCAGCGGGAGAAAAAAATCTGTAGTTTATTGAAAATCAGTGTTATCTGCGGAAATCTGCGGTTTCAAGAAACTCTCTGCGTAAATCAGCGTCATCAGCGGGAGAAAAGAATCTATAGTTTATTGAAAATCAGTGTAATCTGCGCAATCTGCGGTTTCAAAAACTCTCTGCGGAAATCAGCGTCATCAGCGGGAGAAAAAACTGTAGTTTATTGAAAATCAGTGTTATCTGCGGAAATCTGCGGTTTCAAGAAACTCTCTGCGTAAATCAGCGTTATCAGCGGGAGAAAAAACAATCTGTAGCCGATTAAATCACTGTTTCACATGCACATCCATTTGCGGGAAAGGCAAGTTGAGACCTTCGGCAGGGAATGTCTTGTAAACTTTCTCGTTCATGCTGAAAAAAACATTCCAGTAGTCGGCCGACTTGACCCAAGCACGGACGGTAATATCAACCGAACTGCTGTTCAGTTTCGCCAATTCG
Source organism: Candidatus Limimorpha equi (assembly GCA_018065885.1). GTDB lineage: Bacteria > Bacteroidota > Bacteroidia > Bacteroidales > F082 > Limimorpha > Limimorpha equi. The sequence goes on along the minus strand of JAGHSL010000261.1, from coordinate 3,526 downwards.
ATAAAAACTTCGGGATTCTTCAAAATGCGCGTATCATCATTGCATAGGTTTTTCAGCACGGCTTTTGCCTTGTCGTAATCGTCGCCGTAAGAAATGGAAAAAGTCCAGTCGACACGGCGTGTTTCCTCTTTTCCAAAATTTGTCATAATGCCCGTGGAAAGAATTCCGTTTGGTATCGTAATAATCTTATTGTCAAGGGTTTTGATAATCGTATTGAAAATCTGTATTTCCTTCACTGTGCCTTCCTGACCTTGCGCCGAAATGTAATCGCCCACTTTAAAAGGACGGAAAATCATAATGACTACGCCACCGGCAAAATTCTGCAAAGTTCCGCTCAAAGCCATGCCGACCGCCAAACCCGCCGATGCCAAAAGTGCCACCAACGAACTTGTGTTGATTCCCAAGACGCTGATAATGATTATGATAAGAATGAAATTCAACAGAACCGAAATCAGGCTGTCCAAAAACGATCGCAACGAGACATCGGTCTTGCGGCGTTCCATCATGCGGTGGAGGCTGTTTTTGATTACTTTCACAAGCCATCGGCCAACGAGAAAAATCAGGAAAGCGACCACAAGTTTTATTCCCAATGGAACAAGATAATTGTTCACCAAATTCGGACCCCACTCTGAAATTGGCGTATCTTTCACTTTTTCAATTGTTTCGGCCATTGTCATAATGGTAGAATCGTTTTGAATCGTCTCGCTGAATTTAGACACAATCGTATCGTTTGCCATTTTTCTTTAATTTTGAATGCGCAAAATTACAATTTTTCCTATTTTTATCGCCTCAAATTTGACCTTTGTATGTATATCGAAAATATCAGGAAATACTGTAAAGACCCGAAAAACACCAGTACAGTCGATGTGATGCTTTTTATCATTTTGATATTGAGTTTTCACTTCTTGTATTTAGGCTGGCAGGCTTTGGAATATTGGCCCGTCAAAGGCGCTATTGATAAACTTTCGCTTTGGGCAGTCAATCTGGTTTTCGACCAGTCGTGCTGGGTGTTGCAACACGTTTTCTGCATTGATATTGCAACTGTGAGCGACATGCGCCTCATTGCCACGCCAAACAGCGACGGCGGTTGGGCGAGGGTTGTTGTTGCGCTTGAATGCGCCAGCCTGAAACAATGGTGCCATTGGATTTTCCTCATGCTTTTGTTCCCGGGACCTTGGAAGCACAAGGCATGGTTTATTCCGGCAGGTTTGGTTGTCGTTGAATTGACTAATGTTGTCAGGATTTGCGGCATCTTGCTCATGCAAATTCCGTGGCCAAACAGCTTCCATCTGGCACACGATTACATTTTCAAAATCTTTTTCTATTTCATCATTTTCTTGATGTGGGTGGCGTGGGTTGAATTTTTCGCTCATCCGAAAAAGAAAAATGACGCTGGAAAAACTGAGACAAACGATTAAGCAATAACAAAATTAAATGGAGCAATTCAGACACCTAAATTAATATTGTTTTTATAGACACGAATTTCCAAAAATAGACATGAATTTCCAAAAATTTAACTGATATGTAGGCGATTATAAATTTCGATAATTTATGTTTCATTTACGAAAATTTGCGTTTAGCGAAGCGAAAAAACAGCTATTTTTGTTACAGTTTATTTTTTAATTCTCACTAAAACAAAATACTATGTCGAACAACATTATTTATACATTGGATGCAGGCGGAACCGGATTCAAGTTTTCCGCCATGAAAGATTCGGTCGAATTATTCGAGCCTTTCACCATTCCTTCAGCTGCGCCCGATTTGGAAGGCGTACTTCAGAAAATCATTCTGGGATTTCATCAGGTGGAGGAAAGATGCGGCCTGAAACCTACGGCCATCAGTTTTTGTTTTCCTGGTCCGGCTGATTATCCGAATGGCATCATCGGCAATTTGGAAAACCTGCCGACTTTCAAGGGTGGCGTTCCGTTGAAGCAAATGCTTGAAAACGAGTTCCATGTGCCCGTTTTCATCAATAACGATGGCGACCTTTTCGCATACGGTGAGGCCCTTGGAGGTTTGCTCCCCGAAGTGAACCAGCTTTTAGCGCAGCAAGGCAATCCGAAACGCTATAAAAACCTGCTCGGCGTGACTTTGGGCACAGGTTTTGGCGGCGGTATCGTCATCGACAAGGTCTTGCTCAATGGCGATAATTCCGCTGGCGGCGAAATCAACCGTTCGCGCAACATTCTTTATCCGAAAACAAGTGCCGAGGACAGCATCAGCATTCGTGGTGTGCGCCGCGTTTTTGCCCGCGAAGCCAACATTCCCTTTGACGAAGCGCCACAGCCTTTCGACATTTACCAGATTGCCATGGGCATTAAGGACGGAAACAAAGCGGCTGCCCAGAAAGCTTGGGACGAACTGGCCACCGTTTTGGCCGATGTGCTTGCCAATGCCGTTACGTTGACGGATAGCATCATCGTCATAGGTGGCGGATTGTCAGGAGCTTGGCCTGTGTTCATGCCGAAACTCATTGAAAAAATGAACGAACCTTTCACCGACTTAAACGGCCATCAAGTGTCACGCATGGAAACCGTAGCCTTCAATCTGATGGATGACGAAGACATGATTCGTTTCACGGGAAAGTCGGGCAGAATGATTAATGTACCATTCAGCGACCAGAAAGTGTGGTACGACCCGACCAAACGCATTGGCGTTGGGGTGACAAAGTTGGGCACTTCATCGGCAGTTTCGGTTGGTGCTTACGCCTACGCTGTGCATCAGCTTGAACTCATGAATCAAAATGAAAATATATGAGATTCAGGCATTTGAATATTGGCACTTGCAGCGAAGCTGTGAGTTTTGAAATTGAAGACGGCATTTTAAGGAATGTCGTCTTCGAATATGGCTGCGATGGCAACACGCAAGGCATCAGCCGATTGGTGGAAGGCATGCCTGCCGAAGAAGTCGTCAAGCGTTTGGAGGGCATACGTTGCGGCTTTAAGCCGACTTCTTGTCCCGACCAGTTGGCAAAAGCCTTGAAAGAGGCTTTGACAAAGATGGGATAATCCAAATCGAAAACAGATTCATAGTTGCAAAGCGTTCTCTGATGAATTTAACGATTTAAGAATACCATTTCTTTGAGTCACTGTTCAAAATAAAGCTGCATTATAAACGGACGCGAGGCTACGAGGCTGCGGGATTCCGAGAAGCCTCGTATTCTCGCATTCCCGCGACTTCGATGTCTCGTTTTCAATATGTAAACTAATTATGCTCACCTGCTTACCTATTAAGATTTGCAGGAATTACCCGCAAAAACATTCCAACCACGTTGTGAGAAATTCATTGTATTATTGCAGCCTGAAATGAAAGGAGTGAATATATGACAACAAACATCAGCCCATCCATTACATCTTATCAGATGCGGTGATGCAATCGATAAATTATGGGACGAAGGGTCCATAAACGACGAGATTTACGAAGGCTGGTTACACGAACACATGAGAACGCCATAAAGAATAATATCGTTCTGGAGTGAAACAAAAAATGCGGAAAGCCAATCAGCCTTCCGCATTTTTCATTTCAT
>JAGHSL010000069.1 GCA_018065885.1 Candidatus Limimorpha equi | reverse complement strand
GTGCCCGCCGTGCCTTTCCCTCCTCCGCAAGGCCCTTCTGGGAGACAGAAGTGGCGGCTATTGCGCAGGGGCGCACCTCTTCCCATTCCGAACAGAGAAGTTAAGCCCTGCCGCGCCGATGATACTGCAGACACTGTGGAAAAGTAGGTCGCCGCCCACCCATACGGAGAGTTCGGTTGAACTCTCCGTTTTTTATTTGGTTCTTTATTTTGATGATTATTATATGTGGCGACTATTGCGCAGGGGCGCACCTCTTCCCATTCCGAACAGAGAAGTTAAGCCCTGCCGCGCCGATGATACTGCATCAGTGTGGGAAAGTAGGTCGTCGCCCACCCTTAATTGAAGCCTCGACTTAATAGTCGGGGCTTTTTGTTTATATTAATCACATCATGATTCTTTTTTGTCCTGTGACTATTCTGATATTATTTGAAACTTTTACAAGTAAATCAAAATGATTGTGTATGCTGTTGGAACGCAGCAACGCACGGACGAGTGTCTCTGCATGACAAAAAATTGTGGTAAATCAAAAACAGCTTCTTATTGAATATTTAGACTGGATTGATTTTTATGTTCCTGTTTTGTTTTGTTCCATGAATATATTATCAAAGCAACGCACATCATGACACTCATGATTGTGATATACCATCGTGTTGCTCCGATATTGTCAATATCTGTTTCTATTATCCCTTTGTGATATAGGTAATAGGCGATTATCGCAAGCGCATTGTTGGCAAAGTGCATGAGTATGCTTGTCCAGAGCGATTTGGTCATATAGAAGAAATAACCAAGGAAAATTCCCAAAACCATTCGTGGCAGAAAACCATAAAATTGAAAATGTATGGCTGAAAAAATTGCGGCACTTAGAATTATTGCAATGTGAGCATTTTTGCAGATCTTAGTCAAAAATTGCTGGATTACGCCTCTGAAAGTCAGCTCTTCTCCGACGGCGGCAATGAGTGCAATGACGATAAGGTTGGCTACAAGTCCGCCAAAGGTCGTCACGGCAAGCATCTGTTCGGTCATTTGCTGAGCCTGTTCCTCTGCCGCTTTTATGATTTCCTCGAGCTTTGCCAGAGAAGCAGGAAGTTCCATGTTTTCGTTCCATTCTGTCAGTTGACTGATGATTGGCAATGCTGCAAACATGACGATGATGCCTACAAACATTATTGTGATATTGTTTGGCTTTGTGAATCCAATTTGTTGAAAAGGCTTCTGTCGGGTGAATAAATAAAGAATAATTGGTGGTAGAATGAAAAGGAATGTTGAACTGATTGCTTGTCCCCATTTCAGGGAGCTGATGCTGCCATGTCCCATTAATGGGATGGCAAGTGCTGCCAAACTTCCAATCAACAATCCGAATATGACAAGGAATAAATAAAGTAAAATGCTTTTGCCTATAGGCGTCTCTTTTCTGTTTTCTGTGATAAATGACATGATGTAGACTTTTTGCAAAAGTAAACTTTGTTTCCTTTGATTTCGTATTTTTGCTGCAAAATTTATCGCTGATGCTCAAAATTGGTAACATTGAATTTGACCGCTATCCTTTGTTTTTGGCACCCATGGAGGATGTCACCGACCCACCGTTCCGTTATGTGTGCAAGATGTTTGGTGCCGATATGGTATATTCCGAATTCATTTCGGCCGATGGCTTGATTCGTGATGCAGTGAAAAGTGTTAAGAAGCTGGATTTCTGTGAGTTTGAAAGACCTTTCGGTGTCCAGATTTTCGGCAATGCCGTTGACCCGATGGTTGAGGCTGCGCGTTATGCCGAGACTGCTCATCCTGATGTCATCGATATTAATTTTGGCTGTCCTGTGAAGAAAATCGCTTCAAAAGGAGCTGGATCGGGCATTATGAACGATATTCCCAAGATGATTGCTATCACGAAAGCTGTTGTGGAAGCGGTGAAAACGCCAGTCACAGTGAAGACGCGCTTGGGTTATGATGACGAGCATCGCGAAATCGTGGAAATTGCCGAGCGTTTGCAGGATGTTGGTATTGCAGCCTTGACCATTCATGGGCGTTTGCGCACGACAAAATACAGCGAACCGGCCGATTGGACTCTGATTGGCAAGGTGAAAAACAATCCGCGCATGACTATTCCGATTATCGGCAATGGTGATGTGGTTGATGGCCCTTCAGCGAAACATTTCAGGGATACTTATGGCGTTGATGGCTTGATGATCGGTCGTGCCACTTACGGCAATCCTTGGATTTTTGAGCAGATCAGGAAATATTTGGACATGGGCGAAATCGTTTCGGAACCAGATGTGGCCGAACGTATCCGCATTGCGAGAATCCATTTTGAGCGTTCAATGGAATGGAAAAATGAATATACCGCTGTCATTGAAATACGCAAGCATTGGACAAATTATTTCAAGGGACTGAGCCATTTCAAGCCTTTCAAGATGCGCCTGATGGAAGTGAAGACAGCTGACGAAGTCCGACAATTGCTTGATGAGATTGGGAAATACTATATTGAATAGCTTACGAGTTGTAATAGATGGAGGTGTGAGTACATATAGTTTACTTATTGAACAATTACTTAGCGAGAGAATGCTTCGACTCGTCGCGTTTATTTCTATAAAGTCTCTTTAATCAAGCGTTTAGCTGCCGCTTCGGAACTCACGAACCAAACCAAATCTCCCTTTTCAAAACAAATTCTCGGCGAAGGATTGAGGATGAAATCGCCGTTACGTTCAACGGCAATCACCATGGCCTCAAAGTCAGAAGTAAGTCGCGAATCCATCAGACTGACACCTTCAAAACGGTCGCCTTCCTTGATTTCCATCTTGTGGATTTCCACATCGCTTTCGGGTGACTCTTGAATGAAAGTTTCCTCTTCCACTTCAATCCGTGTCTTCAAAGCAGACGTGTGCTCTTCCGTGCCGATGAAAGTAATCCTGTCGTAAGGAAAAAGCTGGAAATCTTTGTCAGGCAAATCGAACTGTTCGCCTGCGCGTTCAACACCTACCACACTGATATTGAAGTTGTCACGGAAATCGGTCTCTATGATTTTCCTGCCCGAATAAGTGCTCTTTGGACTTAAAGTCATTTTCGCCAGATGGAAATTCTCCTGCAAGATTTCAGGAATGACAAACATTTGCATTGACTGTCGTCTGTTCAGGTTCTCCAAGAAACGCTTTTCGATGCTTTGGTAGAACTTCATGAAATGACTTGAAAAACGCAGCAAAAGTGAAATAGCCACGCCAATGCCAAAAGCCAGCCAGAACGAAATGTGATAGAATTGCAGAATGGTATAGGTAATGATGCCGACGGCGATAACGTAACGGATGCCGTAAACCACATATACTACAAACAGATTGAAACGGCTCGAAACCTGCAATTTGCGTGTCACATACCTAATGTTATGCTTGAAAGCCATGCCCCAAAGGAAAGGAGTCATCAGCATCAGGGTAATAAGCAGATTGACAAAAGCCGCCCATTCCGTTGGAAGCAATCGGTTGAACAACGGGACGATAAAGGCATGGCAAATCAGGAATACAGCAATAACGATAGCCGAATAGATAACCATTCGCTTCAAGTTGCGCGTCATGAAATCCCTCAAAGCCACCATTTTGCCCGATTTGGAGCGAATGCCCGTGTCGCTGTTGCTTAATTTCTGTTTCCATTGTTCAGGCACTTTCGCATCCATGAAGTTGAAAAGCGGATTGGCCGCCTTTATCATATAAGGTGTGAGGAAAGTCGTCACGATGGAAACCGAAACAATGATTGGATAAAGGAAATCGTCAATCACGCCGTAGGTCATGCCCACCGTGGCAATAATGAAAGAGAATTCACCAATCTGGCAGAAGCACAAGCCGCCTTGCAGCGACGACTTTAAGCCTTGACCGGCGAAAAGGCGTCCAATTGTGTTGCTGCCCGTTTTGAATACAAGCAATACCGCCGTAATGACAAGAATCTGCCACCAATATTGTACCAGAATATCAGGGCTGACCATCATGCCGACCGAGACGAAGAAAATGGCACCAAATAGGTTTTTGATGGGCATCACCAGCTTCTGAATCATGTCGGCCTCAAGTGTTTCTGCCAAAATGGAACCCATGATGAAAGCTCCTAAGGCTGATGAAAAACCTGCGATATTTGCCAAAACCACCATCAGGAAACACAAGCCTACGGAAAACACAGTCAATGTTTCGGCCGACATGAACTTGCGCGATCTTTTTAAAATTGAAGGGATGAGATAAATTCCACCCAAAAACCAAACCAATATGAAGAAAACTAGTTTCAACATGCTGAAAAGCAATTCCTGACCATCGAAACTTTTGCTCACCGACAAAGTGGAAAGAATGACCATGATCAAAACTGCCTCCAAATCCTCAACGACAAGCTCACCAATCACGTTTTCGGAGAATTTCTCTCGGTTTAGTTTCATGTCCTCAAATGCCTTTGCGATGATGGTCGTTGATGAAATCGAAAGCATGGCGCCAAGGAAAATGCAGTCCATCTTGCTCCAGCCAAGCAGTTTTCCCAAGAAGAACCCCACCACGCACATGGTGACCAATTCAGTCAAAGCCGTGAT
>JAGHSL010000050.1 GCA_018065885.1 Candidatus Limimorpha equi | reverse complement strand
CAGAATGTAAACTAATTTTGCTCACTTCCTTTTATAAATAAAGGTGTAGACGGTGCAAATGTAAAATTGGCTGGTTTATTATGGCTTGGAGCAGCATAAATAAATAATTACCAAAAAAATGATTTTTTCTTTTTGCTTGATAAAACTTCTTATATTTGCGCACTTATTTGAACAACTTATGTCAGGATTATTCCTTGATAATACTAAAATGAATTGATATGGAAAACAATGAACAATTGAATCAAAACATTCAGAATCAGAATGTTGAGAATGAACTGAAAAACGCCATTGATGGTAACGAAAAAGAAAAAATCGTCGAATTAATCCAATCCAGCATCTTGCCTGGACAGGTCGATGTGAAGGTTTCAACTTTAGTCAGTCAGGAAGAAGAACTTCCAATGCTCGAAATGACTGAAGCCGAAGAAGATGAAGCCGCTCTTGAAACGGATTTCAATCTTGAAGGCCTGACGAAAGAGCAACTCGTTGAAATGCTGGAAGAAACCGTCAAGGAAGTGGATTTGGCGAAGATTAAGGATAAAGTCGCAGCCATCAGAATTCATTTTAATAAGTTGAACAAGGAAGACCTTGACCGCGAAATTGACCAGTTCCTTGAGGGTGGGGGCGATATGGATGCTTTCCAACATGCTGAAAATGCCATCGAAACCCGTTTCAATGAGGCTTTCGGCATTTATAAGTCAAACAAAGCCCATCAGAACGAACTTCTTGAGGCTCAGAAACTTGAAAACCTCGCCAAGAAACAGGCTCTGCTTGAAGACCTCAAGCAAATGATTGCTTCCGACGAATCGCTGAAGAAGACATACGATGAATTCCGCGCCTTGCAAGACCGTTGGAAGGAAATCGGTCAGGTGCCGGCAACTGAGAATGCAAATCTTTGGAATACATATCATTTCCTCGTTGAACAGTTCTTTGATAAGGTAAGAATCGGCCGTGAGTTGCGTGACCTCGACATGAAGAAGAACCTCGATCTGAAAGTCGACCTTTGCGAAAAGGCAGAAGAACTGCTGAACGAAAAGTCGTTGACAAAGGCATTCCAGGAATTGCAGAAACTGCACGAACAGTGGAAGGAAATTGGTCCAGTGCCGCAGGAAAAGAAAGACGAAATCTGGGAACGCTTCAAGGCTGCCACCGACAAGATAAACCAAATCCGCAGGGATCATTTCGCAAAGATTGCCGAGGAACAGAACGGTAATTTCCAGACAAAGACCGCTCTTTGTGAAAAAGCCGAGGAGATTGTAAATGGCGAATATAACAGTATCAACGCTTGGCAGAAGAAATCGACGGAATTGACGGAATTGTTCCAGGTTTGGAAGACTGTCGGTCCAGCCGCCAAGAAGGAAAACGAAGAAGTCTGGACTCGCTTTAAATCGGCCATGGACAGTTTCTTCGCCCAAAAAAAGGAGTATTTCTCAACCTTGAAAGACCAGCAGACTGAAAACCTTGAACGTAAGACCCAAATCTGCATTGAGGCAGAAGGTCTCATGGAATCAACGGAATGGAAGAAAGCTTCCGAACAGCTGAAGAAATTACAGGAAGAATGGAAGACCATCGGTCCTGTTCCGAAGCGTCATGCCGACAAGATCTGGAAGCGTTTCCGCGCTGCCTGCGATGCTTTCTTCAACCGTAAGTCAGAACATTTCAGTGGCTTGAGAGGTGAAGAAGATGCTAACCTTGAAGCTAAGAAAGCACTTCTCGAAGAAGTGAAGGCATTCGAACTGGGCACAAACCGTAACGAAAACATGGAAGCCCTGAAAGGTTTCCAGCGCCGTTGGCTCGAAATCGGTCATGTTCCGATGAAAGTCAAGGATGCCATTAATAAGGAATTCAGAGGTCTCATCGATGGTTTCTTCGATACCATGAGAAAGAATCAGGATGAAGCGTCAACCAACGAATACCGCGAAATGATGGCTGGCTTGAAGGATGATCCGGAAGGTCACGACAAGGTGAGAAGAGAACGCACCAATTTGCAGAACAGGATTCAGAAACTGCGCGACGAAATCGCTGTGTTGGAAAACAACATCGGTTTCTTCTCCAACAGCAAGAACTCTGAACTGATGCGCGCCGAATACGAAAAGAAAATCAACAAGGCCAAGAGCGACCTCAAGGTGCTTGAAGCCAAACTAAAAATCGCTGAAGATTAATAGTTTACATATCATTATCTCAGAAAAAGCACCTCGAAAGGGGTGCTTTTGCTGCTCATTATGAAAGCTTCAACAAACCGAATCAGCCTGCTGGCATTTCTTTTTCTGCTATTGCCAGTATATTCTTTCGCCCAACAAGTGTGGACGGTTGAAAAAGTGCCCAACACGCGCTTGCAGAATGACTCAATCCATGTTTCGGATCCCGATGGCTTGCTGTCGGATAGTTGTTTTTCACTCAATAAGCTGTCGCAAAATCGGCAGCTTTTATTATTTTTGCCGCATGAATGCAAACACGATAGGAAATCTTTTCACTCTGACCACTTTCGGCGAATCGCACGGAGCGGTCATCGGTGGTGTGATTAATGGCTGCCCATCTCAACTGAAGATTGATTTCGGCCTGATTGAAAGCGAACTGAAACGCAGGTCAACCGCACAAACGCAAACCGATTCACAACGCAAGGAAGCCGACAAGGTGGAGTTCCTTTCCGGCATACTTGATGGCGTCACTTTGGGCACACCGATTGCATTTATGGTCAGAAACACAGACTGCAAGTCATCGGATTATGACGACCTAAAAAATGTTTTCCGTCCTTCACATGCCGATTTCACCTATCAGCAGAAATACGGCATCCGTGACTGGCGTGGCGGTGGCCGTGCTTCGGCACGTTGCACTTTGCCGATTGTGGTTGCCGGCGCAATCGCAAAACAATTGCTGTTGGAGAAGAAAATCACCATTCATGCGGAAATCGCCTCAATGGGTGATGTGGAACAGGCTCGGAAAAATGGTGATTCGGTTGGCGGCATAATCCATTGCGATATTCAGAATTTGCCTGCTGGTTTGGGCGAACCGATGTTCCACAAGTTTCAGGCTGATTTGGCAGCGGCCATGTTCAGCATTCCTGCCGTGAAAGGCTTTGAGTATGGCGATGGTTTTGCCATGGCAGCTATGAAAGGTTCGGAATGTAACGATGTTTTTGTCTGTGAGGATGGGAAAATCCATGCGTTGACCAATCATTCGGGCGGCATTCAGGGTGGCATCACGAATGGCGAAACGGTGAGTTTCAATGTGGCTTTCAAGCCGATTCCGTCAATTGCTTTACCTCAGCAAACAGTCGATGAAGTAGGGGAGGAGCGTACTCTTTTAATAAAAGGCCGTCACGATGTGTGTGCCGTTCCAAGGGCCGTTGTTCTGGTTGAGGCTTTGGCGGCCATGGTTTCCGTTGACCATTTGATGCTTTTCAAGAGAAATGAATAGAAATCATATCATTGTGGTTGATGATTCTTTTAGTTGTTGATTACAAGTGTTTTATGCTTCCAATTTGCAGATTCTCCTGATTCTAATAAAAACATATAGAGACGTTTCAGGAAACGTCTCCATGTTTTTATCCAAAAATTGATGAATCATAATGTCTTTACCAAATCAGTAAACTGATATTTTGTTATGGCGTAATTTCTTATAATTCAATACATTGCAGTTGTTTTTCAAGCAATAGCGTTTTTTTTGCTAATGCTCGTCAGCTTCCTTAAACTTCACGAGGGCATCAATGATTTCATCGTTATCATCGCTAATGGTAAGATACATGTTGTTGTACAATCCCTTTTCACTCATGGTTTTCAGGAACTTGTAGGCAGGCAGACAATTCGTGAAATAATCCTTGCCCATGAAAATCATCGGGCTGGCATAACCCAGTGTCTCATAATGGTTTTGCACGGCATCCTGAAAGATTTCCTGCATGGTGCCCGCACTGCCCGGCGTGTAGATGATGCCACCCATGGCAATGGTGACAATGCCATCTTCGCGCACACTGTTGTCGAAATATTTGGCAATATGCGTGGCAAAAGGTGCGGTTGGTTCATGACCGTAGAACCAAGTCGGGATGGCAAGACTACGGTAATTTGTCTGCAATGGGAAACGTTCCATCACCTCAAACGAGCGGCGAAGCCAGCCTTCATCCTTAAACGTAGGCGACGGCATCAGCATATCAACAGCCTCATTGACTTCCTCATCGATCCTACCCGCCATCCATGCGCCAAGATGCGTGGCTTCCATAGCGCCAGGGCCTCCGCCTGTAACCATCAGACGACCCATTTCGGTGAGCTTTTTACTTAAAAACACAATCTGCCGATAGTCAGGATCATCGCGGCGTTTGGCATGGCCGCCCATAAGGCCGACAACCATTTTTTCTTCATAAATATCAAGCAGCTGATGGAGGCTGTAAGAAATGAAATGATCATGTAACGAGCGTGCCAAAGTCTCACGCACATCCATGACATCCTGTTTTCCAAAGTTGAGATAATGACGATAAACCTTTGTATCATAACACGTTTCAAAAGTCGACTCGTCATGATAATCGTAACCGGCATAAAGTTCCTTGCTGGTGTAAAGTTTACGCGGATAAGTCGGGAAAGGCTTCCCCATCTTAGGAATAAACATGCTTAGGTCGTCGCGTGACGATTCGTAAACGATACAGTTCAGAATACCTGCCGCGTCGAGGTTGTATTTATGTACTAAAGCCGAGGCTTGCCCCGACTCGCCAAAACGGTCATTCATGCCGATGCGCACCACACGAATTGGGTGATGCTCAGCCAAAAATTCCGCCACAGTACTACCCAATCCGCCAGCTATCTGATGTTCCTCGACGGTGAAAATCATTCGGGTTTCCGATGCCGCTTTCAGCAATATATCACCATCCAAAGGCTTGATTGTGTGCATATTGATAACCATAGCGGAAAGTCCCATTGTCTCTAACATATCAGCGGCTTTCAAGGCTTCCCACACTTCGTGGCCCGTAGCAACGATAGTTATCTGACGGCCTTCGCGCAACACTTGCGCCTTGCCGATTTCAAAGTCCTGATTCTCATCGGTGAAATCCGGCACAGCCTCACGGCCAAAACGGATATAAACCGGTCCATCGAGTTCATTGATGGCTTTTTGCACCGCGATTTTGGTCTGCGTGGCATCGCAAGGCGAAATCACGGTCATGTTGGGCAGCACGCGCATCGTGGCGATGTCTTCCAAAGCCTGATGCGTTGCGCCATCGGGACCGACCGAAACGCCAGCGTGAGCGCCTCCGATGATGACGTGTACATTGTTGTAACACACCGAAATACGGATTTGGTCGTTGGCACGATGTGCGGCAAAAACGCCGTATGTGCTGAACACAGGCACCTTGCCACTCAAGGCCAGACCAGCAGCCGTCGCCACGCAATCCTGCTCGGCAATGCCCATCGAGAAGAAACGCTCAGGGAACGCCTCTGCAAAAAGATTCATGCCAACCGATGCAGTAATATCAGCACCAAGTCCGACGACATTTGGATTGGCCTGAGCCGCTGCCAAAACGCCTTCGCCGAAACCAGTTTTCGTGGCTTTATTTCCCTTATTAATATAGTTCATCAATAAATCCTCCCAATTGTTCTTTTGTCGGCACCTTGCCGTGCCATTTGTTGTTATCTTCGATGGATTTCACGCCTTTGCCCATCACGGTATCGGCAATGATGACCGTCGGCTTGCCTTGCATCTTGTCGGCCATATCCAAAGCCATCTTGATTTGGCTCAGGTCGTGGCCATCAATTTCAATGGCATTCCAGCCAAAAGCCAACCATTTGTCTTTCAGTGGGTCGATGGCCATGACTTGTTCTGTTCCGCCGTCAATCTGGAGGCGGTTTCTGTCGATGATGGCGCAAAGGTTATCCGTTTTGTGATGTGTCGCCGCCATTGCCGATTCCCACACGCTTCCTTCCTGCTGCTCGCCATCGCCCATGATGCAGAACACGCGGTTTGGCTTGCCATCCATTTTGGCTGCCAATGCCATGCCCAAAGCCACGCCCAGACCTTGTCCTAAAGAACCCGAACAAGACTCCAAACCAGGCAGTTGGAACTCATAACTCGGATGTCCCTGCAAACGGCTCCCCATTTTGCGCAAGGTCATCATTTCTGCTTTCGGAAAATAATCCGCAGCCGCCAAAGTCGCATATAAGACCGGCGCCGTATGTCCGATGGAAAGAATCACCTTATCGCGGTCTTCCCATTTCGGATTGTCGGGCTTGTGACGCAAATGATTGAAATACAATACCGTGAAAATATCCACCAAATCCAATGAACCACCCGTATGACCCGAGCCTGCCTCCGCCAAGGAAGTCAGAATCAGTTCGCGGATGTGAGTGGCTTTCTGTTTCAGTTCGTCGTTTGTCATTTTGATTGCTTAAAAATCGGACTGCGAAGATAAGAATTTTTCGCGTGCTGTTGGAGTTTATTTCTTTTTACCTATATTTGCCGACGAAACTCTAATTATAAATTGCTATGAAAAAGATATTTATTACCTTGTTTATCACATTCAACTTTTTGTTTTCATTTGCCCAGAACGGATTTACATTCAAGGTCGAAGAATTGAGCAAGCCAGAAGCACTACTTGACCTGACCGACAGTCAGAGGGTTATTGACTATTTGGCCGCAAAAACCTCAAGAATTTCAATTTCTGATATTGAGAAGGAAGACCTTTTGTTAGCCAACTGCGACATTCCCGACTCGCTTGTCTTTTTTTACGACACGCACCCCTTCTTCAATGGAATGTATGAAGCCTTCATCCACCACCGTCCTTTCGTGCTTTCGCCCGATATGATTTGGCTGCTCATCTGCCAAGGCTTTTCGCAACATGTCAACGCGAACTCCGAGGAATTGAGAGACCAAATTGTTGATTTTGAAGGAAGAATGTCGTTAGTGGTAAGCAATGGAGAAGAAGACATAAAGCAAATCAATTGGGCGAATGCTATTCCTCAGTTCACGCAACAAATCAAGGAAAATACCAAAGGCGACCTTGCCGAAACCATCATGGCCGATTTTTCCACTACAACGTCTACCGAACTGATTGCCACCGAAGTTACCCTGATGGAAGCCGTACAAAACTTTTTTGATTACGTTTACCCTGTTGTTGGATGCGGCATTCCCGAAATCACACTTTTGGGCACTCCAGACGACTGGCAGAAAGTCTATGACAAGGCCGTTTTCCTTAGCCAATATCAACTGGATTGGTGGATTGACGAATTAAAGCCCATCCTTAAACAATTCATCGAGGCATCCAAAGGCAACATCGACACAGATTTTTGGAAAGCCATGTTTAGGACACATTCACAAGAAGGCTACCTCGCTCCCAACCTCATTGACGGATGGATTATCAAATTTTTCCCTTACAATGCAATTGGTAAACGTACCTATTTCAAAAGTATTCCTGACAACAAGATTATAACTACCCTTCCCAGTGAACTTGCCTCAGCCGATGTCAGAGTGATTAATATTTCGACCGGTGAGGAAACCATGGTGGAACTTTGTGCCGGTTTCATCGGTTTAGAACAGAGCAATTCCGACTTCGCCTTAACGCCAAAGATTGGATGGTTTGTTAAACGCAAAATTGACAACAACAACCTGGATTACAATAAAATAAAAAATGCAACCGAATATGGCTGGGGCACTCTTGTCATTAAGGACGTGCCCGATGTGCTCAACCGATTTGATTATTTCCACTCGCTAAATCTAAGGTTCATGGACAGTGTTTACATGCCAGAATGGATGGAAACGAAAAAAATTGATGAATTAAGTATATACGGGGCTATCAGCACTGAAGAGCGGAACAAGATTCTGAACTGGTATAAACAAACTAGAAGAATTTATATTAACGCTGCTTGTTACCAGAAAGGTCATACCAATTTGAGTGTTTTATCCCGTGATATAAGATACGCTCTAAAAAACGATTCTTCTCTAATTGTCAGTGTTAGTGTTGATAAAGACAACTGTTTCTACGAATACATTGAAGGCTTGGATAGCATCAACATATTAAATATTGAGAATAAACATCGAGAATTAGTTTCAAGAAAACCTGCCTATAGGACTGTCACCAATATGCCAAATGAAATAACAACCACAATTGACATTATCATCTTCGATGTAGAGCCTTCTCGGGCTGAAAAGAAAGCCATAAAAAAACTATTGCCAAATACCGTCATACAATTCGATATTAACTATCAGAAATTTAAATTCGAAAATAGCGCATGGTATAACAGGCATCACCAAAGAGTAATGAATAGGAAATTCAAAGCCTATCTTAGACAGGAACAAAAAGAAGAAAGAAGGAAAGCAAAAATGCATGGCTTGGAGGAATAATCCATTTTCAAATCAGCCCCACCAAGTCCTTCACTACATAGAAGATACACACGCAGCCGTAGACGATTTTAACGAAAGTGCCAGCCAAAAAACCGACAAACGAGCCGAAGGCTGAGCGCCATGCCAAATTGTCGGGCGTGCCGTTGTTTTTCTCGCCGATGTAAGCCCCAATAAACGGGCCAGCCAGCACCGCAATGAATCCGATGGGGAAAAACAGCGTTATCAAAAGGCCTAAAATCAAGCCGATAGTGCTGCCACGCACGCCAGCTTTTGTGCCGCCAAACTTCTTCGTTCCCCAAACCGGAACGACATAATCGAGCGTGAATACAATGGCGCCGATAACGCCCATAATGACAAGGAAGCGCGTGGAATAATCAATGCCATCGACAAACGACAGCGCCAGCAAGCCGAGAAAACTGATAGGCGTTCCGGCAATACCAGGAACGACTGCCCCGACCAAACCCACAAGAACCAACAGAATGGATGCAATGATTAAAATGATTGAAATTCCGTCCATATCATGCAGTATAAAAAGGCTGTCCCACCCTAAGGATATGCTCTCCTATCGGATAGTCTTTATATTTTTCAAAATTCACCAAATCAACGGAATACAGCAAAGCCAAATCCTCAATCCTGACTTTGATGTCCAATATCTGACTAAAGGTGATGTCTTTCCCGAACAAAGCCAAGTCAATATCAGAACCTTCACGGAAATTGCCTTTTGCCCGTGACCCGAAAAGCAGCACTTTCTCGATATTGTCGTAGCAGGCAAACACCGAGCACAAGTCTTTCACCGTTTCGTCACTCAATCCGTACATTTCAGTTATTGCTTATTATTGATAAAATCATATCATCAAATTCAATCAGTAGCGAGCCGTATTCCGTCAAGATGCTTTTGGCAATCTCCAAAGCCTCTTCATCATTATAGACATGAGATGTGGCATTTCGGGCAATACCCATACGCCGCCAAGAATCGTGATGCGCAATCAAGCCATCTTCAAAAGCCATCTGAAGTGTACCATTTGGTCCGGAAGTGAACGTGTATC
>JAGHSL010000057.1 GCA_018065885.1 Candidatus Limimorpha equi | reverse complement strand
GCCTCCAGTCAACCACTGACAGGGATAAGGTTCGGATGGTAAACTCATTCCAGGATTAACAACAAAAAGTCAATTTATATCAGTATTAATCAGTAAAACCGAGTCAACCTAAATCAGGAAAACACATATTTCACCTTCTATCAATGGGCATGTGCTAACTGTGGCATTTTCAGAGAATATAGGGCAAATTTCTGTGGAGGTTGCTACGGCTGCCGGAGCCTCTGTACAATGCCTTTCAGTGCTTACGCCAAACGGCTTGCAGTTCTACATTCCCAATGTCGGGGATTATATTGTCACCTTTACGCTCTCCAATGGGGATGAGTATTATGGTGAATTTACTGTGACGGATTAAAAACGGATAGAAGTGGGCGGGAAGAACAAATTCATTTATTGAAGCCTCGATAAAGAGGCTGATATAAGAAAAGGTGCTTGCAGAGACTTTGCTTTTGTGGAAGATTGCCAATATCTCTGAAGCACCAGGAACAAAACAAGATGACCTTGTAACAAAGGGCCAATGCCCTTGGTGTGTCCAGCCCGTTTTGCGTGGCAAAGATAGCAATTCCATGTGAGATGGGCGATTTGGAAGAAGAAAACAAACGATGAATTACTTTATTAACAGCTAAAAAAGAATAGAAATGAGAAAGATTTCAAAAACTATGGTTGCGGCAGTCATTATTGTCGTAACAGTGGCAGCCTTCATCGTAGGTTGCAAGAAAGAAGAGAGTACACAAACGAAGGCTTGTGTAGCTCAGACGGAACAAAGTATGTCTTCTGAAGAGCAGAAAGTGCTTGACTTTCTTGCAGATCTTTCCTCTCTGAAGCAAGGCGAAAAGACAGAAGGTGAAGCTGTCACATTAGAAGAAGCTAGGTGGCAGTGGGAAACTACGCTTAATTATTGCCATGGGTTCCCTATGTTTAATCTTATTAATTTGAGACAAGACACATTGTTCGTAGCTATGCCGAAGACCGATGGTGATGGCAATGTCATTTATGAGGATTTGTTGACGACATACAACAGTATTGTTGATGCCGTTCGTGAAAAATTTAGGTCTATCGAAATGGAAGTTAAAACTTTGCAATTTGTAATGATGACCATAAATAAAGTTCCGTCTAAAAATGAGAGTGACAGTGTGCGTATTATCATAAATTCTGGAGATAGAACATCTGACCCTGGAAATCCAGATCCGCATCCTTATCCATGGTATGGAATTCCATTTAGTGAATCGGATTGTTACATTTGGGAATTTATAAATGAGCATGGTATTTTTATTTACAATACTGCGGCTAACCAATTGCAAATCCATATAAAAGAATATGATGATAATCATGCTATAGCTTTTCCACCATACTACTTTATCGTAAATCCTTATATTTTCACCAGTTATCAAGGCGGAATAAACTCAGATTGGCTTTTTAATGAAGATGATGTTACTGAGAATGAAGCAGAAAACTACTTTCTTTGTTATGAGTATTTGAATGAGGAATATGCTCAAATAATGCAACATACCCATTCTCAATATATGGAAATCAGGCCTTATGGTCACGATGGTTATTTTCAAACTATGGTGTTCGGAAAAAAAAGACTTAATAACCCTGGTTTTTTACCTGAACTCTTTAATATCAGTCATGTCGTTCAAGAATGGCATGCAACGATTCTTGAGAGTGTCAATACAAATTACCCCGTCCCTATTGATGAATGAGATTGATATTGCCCGTTTGCCATCGTAAGAATGACAACTTCATTTATGGCAGACGGGCAATATCATTATAATAAGAAAAAGGATATGATGTTTAAAAAGTGCGTCACAATAATAGTCGCAGTTCTATTTTGTGCTATCACGATGCACGCCCAAGAGCAGTTGAATTTGAATCTTGTTGGGGAAACAAGAAGCTATCTTGCTATGCTTCCCCTTGGTGATGATGAATTTCTGGTTTCATATGCAGTCCAAGAGGAAAACCAAATAGCTTTGGGACGAATGAAAACCGACGGAACAGAACTGTCGTATGTTGTCCAGTCACAAGTCTTTGCAGAGCAAGGCTATACAAATATTGAGCAGACCATCCTGTTCGAAGAGAAAGAAAACTTGGCGGGTATCATATACCACAAGGTTAGGGGCGATTCCCTTTGGATTGCTGTGGGCGATATCAGCGATGACCTTGTGATAACCGAGAAAGGTTCAGTTCTGTTGAGTGATAATAGGCGCAACTTCATTGAACCAGAATATGTGATTGAAGACGAACAAACCTTTGCCGTGAGCTATTTCACCGGAGAGACTATGAATAATCAATTCCGCATCATGCGTATCAACAAAAGGGGCGACGTGCTTGCAGACAGAATCTTTACTTCCCGGATTTTTGACCTCGATAGGCTTTTTGCTCTCAATGCGGATTCGACGGGATACCTCATTGGCGGAGGTGACATCAATGAGCAACCTCTGCGCCACAGGTGTTACAATTTGGACTTCAACCTTGACACCATCATGTTGCATGAGGAAATATTTGGTGGTTTTCCGTATCAAGGATGGCACATTCCTCTTCTTTTCCCATACATTGCCAAACATCCAAATAGTGGTAAGCTTTATGTGGTGGGCTTTTCGGGAGGCTGGCAGGATGTTAATACAGGTCATGCAATAAATCAAGATGCTATCATAGCCGAATTCGACAGCAACATGTCACACATTGAGCATTGGGACTATGCCATGAACACCAATAGCCCTGATCAACGTGCTTATTGGAAGTCTATTGATTTTTTACCAGACGGAAGTGTTGTTATGTGCGCTTTGATCAATCAGAATCATGAAGGGTTTTATGTTGCACATTTTGACGAAAACCTCAATAAACTCAGCGAGGTGTACTGTCACGATAATGGCGAAAGTATAAGCCCTGTTGAAATTTGTGCTATGCCCAATGGTTCTTGCTTAGTCAGTGCGTTGTCCCAACGTCTATATCACATTCCAGCCGATAGCTTTTGGAATATCGATGAAGCCCACGCCCACGGCCTTTCGCTTGCCATCGCTTATCCGAACCCGGGCGGCAACGAGATGCACATCCGTACTGCGGCTGAAAATGCCGCCGTGGAAGTTTACGATATGAATGGCCGCCTTGTGGCGCAGCAGCCTGTCACGGAAACCGAAACCGTGCTGGATGCTACCGATTGGGCGGCGGGAACGTATGTCTGGAAGGTGGTTTCTGATAAGGCTGAGATTGAGATGGGGAAATGGGTGAAGGAATGAAAAAGGCACTTACGAACTCCGCTGCGTCGATGAAGACGGCGTGGAACTGTATCGGAAACTGGTGGTGATGTAGTTCGTTCCCGAGCGAAGAATATTTCTTTTCCCGACTTTGTAAAACCTATTCCGAAATTCCCTACTTTTGCAGATTAATAAAATCTCAACGCTATGTCACTCGATAACGATAAATTTGTTGGCGAAGGCCTGACTTACGATGACGTGCTTCTCGTGCCTTCCTACAGTAATGTGCTGCCTAAAGAGGTAAGCCTAAAGACCAAGTTTTCACGCAATATCGATTTGAACATTCCTGTCGTTTCCGCTGGTATGGACACCGTGACGGAATCGCGCATGGCTATCGCCATTGCTCAGGAAGGCGGTATCGGCGTGCTGCACAAGAACATGAGCATCGGCAAACAGGCTGCCGAAGTGCGCAAGGTGAAACGTGCCGAAAACGGCATGATTACCGATCCAGTCACCATTCATGTTGATGCCACCGTGAAGGATGCCCTTGATTTGATGGCTGAATATCACATCGGCGGTATTCCGGTCGTCGATAGCGACAATGTTTTGGTGGGTATCGTCACCAACCGTGACCTTCGTTTTGAACGCGGCCTCGACCGCCCGATTATCGAAGTGATGACCGGTGAAAACCTTATCACTACAAACGAAGTCTCTTTTGAAAAGGCGGCGGATATTCTCCAACAATATAAGATTGAAAAACTGCCTGTTGTTGATAAGGACAACCGTTTGTTAGG
>JAGHSL010000361.1 GCA_018065885.1 Candidatus Limimorpha equi | reverse complement strand
TTATCTGACCAATCATTTCCAGACAGCCAACCGCCTGAAGGCCGATTTTTCCATCTTGAATGCAAATGATGAAATCCCAGTTTTCCATCACGGCGACACGATTTTCTTGGCTTTTACCATCGAAAATTCTAATGATGCCGCCATTGATTTCCAGCATTCCGAATTTCCGATGACGTTAAAGGCGCAATATCTTGATACAGACAATTCCATCATTTGTCATTATGATGCAATTCCGTTAATTGCGCCTCATTCTGTTTACCGAGGCAAGGCTTATACCATTGTGAATAAAGCTATGGATTTGGGAGAAAACCGCCTGACTTTGAGCATTTACGACAGAATGATTTCGGCCATGCCTTCCGATAGTTTCGTTTCCATTCGGATTGAATGAAAAAAACGACGGCAAATGCCATCGTTTTTCTTGAAATTTGTAAACTTGCCAGACTCTTTCAGCCTCACATCAGCATTGTTTCCAAATCATTTTCCACCGTCGTGATGGTGCCGATGTTGAATTTCCGTTTCAGGACATAACGCATATCAGGCGTCATGAAGGTCGGAATGCTCGGGCCGATGTGAAGGTTCTGAATACCTAAACTGAGCAGGGCCAACAGCACGGCAACGGCTTTCTGTTCGTACCAAGCAATGTTGTAAACGATTGGTAACTCGTTGACATCCTTAATGTTAAATGCTTCTTTCAAGGACAAGGCAATCTTTACCAAGGAATAGCAATCGTTGCATTGACCGGCATCGAGTACGCGCGGAATGCCGTTGATTTCGCCCAAATCCAGCTTGATGTAGCGGTATTTGGCGCAGCCAGCCGTCAGAATAATGGTATCTTTCGGCAAGCCTTTGGCAAATTCGGTGTAGTAGTCGCGTTCAGGCATTCGTCCGTCGCAACCTGCCATGACGATAAACTT
Source organism: Candidatus Limimorpha equi (assembly GCA_018065885.1). Classification (GTDB taxonomy): domain Bacteria; phylum Bacteroidota; class Bacteroidia; order Bacteroidales; family F082; genus Limimorpha; species Limimorpha equi. The sequence continues at coordinate 2,038 of JAGHSL010000361.1, read as the reverse complement.
ACGAATGTCGCCCGATTTGACTGCTTCCACAATCTTATCGGCCAAGGCAATCACTTGATTGTGAGCGAATCCACCTGTAATTTGTCCCTTTTCAATCGGGATGGGCGGCTCACATTCCTTCGCCTTATTAATAATAGGTGAGAAATCCTTGGGTTTGCCATCCACACGATCGGCGATGTGAAGCGTGTTCGGATAGGCCGTCGAATTAGTCGTGAAGATGCGGCCTTTGTAGCTTGCGTTTTCCAAAGGCGGCACGATGCAATTGGAAGTGAATAGAATTGGCCCATTAAAAGTCTCAAATTCAAGGCGTTGCTTCCACCAGGCATTACCGTAGTTTCCTTTGAAATTCGGATATTTCTTGAAGAACGGATAGTAATGTGCAGGCAGCATTTCGCTGTGCGTGTAGACATCGACACCGGTGTTTTGGGTCTGTTCCAGCAATTCTTCCAAATCCTTCAAATCGTGGCCTGAGACCAGAATGCCAGGGTTTTTACCTACGCCCAAATCCACTTTCGTGATTTCGGGATGACCGTAAGTCTTGGTGTTGGCCTTGTCCAAAAGTGCCATGGCTTTGAAAGCTATTTCGCCCATGGTCTGGATGGCTCGCATCAGCACCCCGACATCTTCGTTGTGGCAGCAGGTGAGGGCGATGGCCGCAATCAGTTCGTCGTTGAGTTCCTTATCGGTAAAGCCGAGGTTGGCGGCGTGTTCGATGTAGGCTGCCGTGCCTTTGGCACCGTAAGTGAGGAGCTGTTTCAAGCCACGGATTTCTTCGTCGGGTTCGAACATCACGCTGAACTTGCGGTCTTCGTGGTCGAAATCAACGCAATACACTTCGTCACAGTTCGGAATGTTGATGCCATTGTCTTTGCAGAATTGCAACAGCCGTTTCTTCTCCTTGACCAGGGCTTTGAGTTTTTCGCCCGTCGAGACCATGCAGAAATTGGCATTGGTGATGGTGGCAAACAGTCCGTCGAAAATGAGATGTGTGTTGCAATCGCAGTCTTTGCCCGACTTTTTGATGTGCGTATGCAGCACGCAAAGGCCACGGATGGCGTAGATGAGTTTGTCCATTTGGTCGGCCAAGTAAGGTTCTTTTCCGCAGACGCCCCGCACGGTGCAGCCTGTTCCTTTGGCCGTTTCCTGACATTGATAGCAGAACATAGTATTGATATTTATATGGTTATGAGTTATGGATTATTGGTGATGGGTTGTTTGTTTTTTCAGTTTTTCAGTAAAAATTGTTCAAAAAGTTCAAAATCACTTTCCACTTTTCACTTTAACACTTTCCTCTCCCAACAATTCAACAAAAAAACTTCAAACGATTAAACATATCACGTTCGTTTGCAACTGCATCCGCATTTGCTGGCGCAGCATTTCTTGTAGTTTTCCTCGACAAATTCCCAGTTCACCAAATCCCAGAATTCGTCGAGATAGGCGGCACGCTGGTTGCGTTTGTCGATGTAATAGGCATGTTCCCACACATCGCAGACGAGTAGCGGCGTTATGCCTTGCTTGGTAATCGGGCTGTCGGCGTTTTGCGTCTGCACGATAGACAGTTCGTTTTTAGCATCGGCAACAAGCCAGACCCAACCCGAGCCGAAAAGCGAAACGGCTTGATTCTTAAATTCTTCCTTGAATTTGTCGAAACTTCCGAAAGTCTTGTCGATGGCTTTGGCCAGTTCGGCTTGAGGTTTGCCTTTGCCGTCGGGAATGAGCGACTTCCAAAAGAAATTGTGGTTCCACACTTGGGCGGCATTGTTGAAAATCGGCCCCGTGGCCTTGCGCACGATTTCGTCCAACTCGACACCTTTCTCAAATTCGGTGCCTTTGATGAGTTCGTTGAGCTTGCGGACGTAGGTGGCATGATGCTGTCCGTAATGATAGTCTAAGGTTTCACGCGACATGAAAGGCTCTAAGCCGTCGCGTTCGTAAGGTAATTTTGGTAATTCGTACATAGCTTTATGATTTTATAGTTCTTTCACTAAACACATTCCATCTTGAAAAAGTTCAATTCCGTGCAAGATATTTTTAGCGA
>JAGHSL010000412.1 GCA_018065885.1 Candidatus Limimorpha equi | reverse complement strand
TTGGAACCAAATCTGGCTCAACAAAGGATTGGAAGATACACTCATTCAGGAACTTGCGCAACACGCTTGGGACGAAGTGAACAAGAAGTTGCCAAAAAAAGACAGGATTTGACATGCCACAAACCATCGACCCGAAAACCACGCCACGCGCCAAAGCCTTTGAACTTTGGATGAATTCGCCAATGCCTATGGTCACGCTGACCAAGACATTCAACATCAGCCATTTGATGAGACTCGGCAAAAGAAACAAGCTGAAACTCAACATGCTGATGTGCTATTGCATCGGCAAGACGGCAAGCCAAATGGAAGGATTTTACCTGCTGCCGCAAAAAGACAAAATGCTGAAATACGACACCTTGGCCATCAATGTCATCGTGCCGAACCGGCAAGGCGGCATCAATTCGTGCGACATCCATTTCACCGACGATTTGCAGCAGTTCAACCGCGATTATCTGGATTTGACAAAAAAGGTTGCCGAAACCTGCGAAAGTTCTTTCCTTGAAAACGACATGGTCATCGGCACGTCAGCGGTGATTGCAACCGAAATCGACACCATCGTCAACCAATATACGGAACTGTTTTCTAACCCGATGGTGATGTGGGGCAAATTCAGGAGACGCTGCCTGAAAACCATTTTGCCTGTTTCTTTCCAGTTTCACCATGTTCAAATGGATGGTATGGAGGCGGCAAGGTTTTTGGATGAATTACAAAAGGCCATGAGCTCAATCGTAGTCTGAGGCTTTTCTAAAACGTAGTTTTTATTTTAATAGTCCTATATCTATAGACGCATATTTACATCTTCCAATTGCTTGAAAATTTCGACTTTTCAGGAATTAATTCCAAAAAAGTTGCAACTTTTCAGGAGTGTATTCCGAAAATGTTGTATTTTTGCCGCAAAATATCGAATCATGATACAGCGTTTTTTGATGCAAAAGATAAGCAATTACCTTCATAAAGGTAAGGCAATCTTGCTGTTAGGTGGTCGTCAGATTGGAAAAACCACTTTGTTGCAGCAACTTTTCCCTGAAAATGATGACATAATTTGGCTGAATGGTGATGAATTGGATGTGCAAGCCATGTTTGCCAACACTTCTGCTGACCGTTTGAAAAACAATTTTTCCGGTAAGAAGATTGTTGTAATTGATGAAGCTCAACGGATTAGTGACATTGGACTTAGAATGAAGCTGATCACCGATCAAATCAAAGACATTCAGTTGATTGCAACGGGAAGTTCGGCTTTCGAACTATCCAATGCCGCTAATGAGCCGCTTACCGGCCGTAAATGGGAGTTTAAAATGTATCCGCTGTCGTTTGCTGAAATGGTTGGACATCATGGCTTGCTGAAAGAGAAACGATTACTTCCTCAGCGATTGGTTTATGGATATTATCCCGAGGTGGTCTCTTCTGAAGGGAATGAGCGAAAGATACTTAAATATTTGACAGACAGCTATTTGTATAAAGATATTCTAACCTTTAATAAAATAAAGAAATCAGATGCGTTGATAAAACTGCTTCAGGCTTTGGCCTATCAGGTTGGTTCACAGGTCTCGTATAATGAACTCTCGCAAATAGTTGGAATTGATGCTAAAACGGTTGAAATCTATATCCAGCTTTTGGAGCAATGTTACATCATTTTCCGTTTACCCTCGTTTAGCCGAAATATGCGCAACGAACTGAAAAACAGCAAAAAAATATACTTTTACGATAATGGAATACGCAATGCATTGATTTCCAATTTTTCACCAATTGAAATTAGGACGGATACGGGGGCCTTGTGGGAAAACTTCATTATTTCCGAGCGTATGAAATTCACTGAATATAATGATATTTGGTCGAATCGCTATTTTTGGAGGACAAAAGAGCAGCATGAAATTGATTATGTTGAGGATCGTGATGGAACGCTCTATGCTTACGAATTTAAATTCAATCCGAAAAAAAAGGCTAAAATTCCCAATTCTTTTGTGCAAAACTATCCTTTATCGGTGTTTGCTGAAATCACACCGGAAAATATTGAAGATTTTATTTTGCTGTAATCGGTTCGGCGTAGTCAATTATCGTAAATGAATCACAAATTACAAGAAACTATAATTAGTTGTGTATCAGCTAAATTACAACAAATTTATTGATAATTTGCGGCAATTTGCGTTCTCTAAAAAAGCAATTGCTAACATATAATAAGTGTGTTACAACTTACTTTTTTTAGCGTTATTTACATTTCCTCATCTCGAAAACCA
>JAGHSL010000029.1 GCA_018065885.1 Candidatus Limimorpha equi | reverse complement strand
AAAAAATTAGTGTAATTTTGCAGCGTATTATAAACGAAACATCATGGCAACACCAGCAGAAAAACTCGCCCAGTCATTGTCGGTTCTGAGACAATTGCAGCAGGACAAAAAGACTTTCGTCGTCCGTTCTGCCGACATTTCCCGTACACATCTTGAACGGCTTGAGGAAAATGGTTTCCTTACAAAAGTCATCAATGGATGGTACATTACTTCTAATCCATCGTCAAAAACGGGTGACACAACTGATTGGTACATATCATATTGGGATTTTGTGTCGACATATACGCGCGAAAAGTTAGGTGAAGACTGGAGTCTTTCCGTTGAGGCTTCTTTGGATGTTTCGACAGGCGATTGGACTATTTCGCCGCAAGTGATAGTGCGCTCGCCGAAATGCCAGAATACGCTTGTCAATCTGCTTTTCGGATGCAGTATTTTTTTCCTGAAAGCGGATTGCGCCTCAATGCCAGTCAAGGAATCGCGCTACGGTTTGAATGTGTATGGTATTCCCGAAGCGCTTGTGATGGCTTCTCCCACTTTTTTCCAGAATGACACTATTACGGCGAGAACGGCCTTGGCCACCATCCGCGATGCTTCCGATGTCTTGCCGTTTCTTTTGGATAAAGGCCGCTCGGCGAAAGCAGGACGCCTGATAGGAGCATTCAACAATGTGCAAATGCCGATGGTTGCTAACGAAATCAAGACAACTATGGAAAAGTTGGGCTATGTGGTGCGCGAGGAAGACCCTTTTGCAGAAAAGATTGATTTTGTGCATGATGTGTCGCCATACGCCACTCGTATCAGGCTGATGTGGCAAAATATGAGAAGCGATGTCTTATCTGTAAAACCAAAGGTTACGGCATTAATGGATGCGAAATCCTATTTGCTTGATGTTGATGAAAGATACAAGCAGGATGCCTATCATTCTCTCTCTATCGAAGGCTACAAAGTGACCGAAGAACTGATTGAAAAAGTCAGGACGGGGCAATGGAATCCGGAGAAAAACGAATCAGACAAAGAGGATAAAAACGCTCTTGCGGCAAGGGGCTATTGGCAAGCGTTTCAGGAAGTCAGAAAAAGCATTAAACGGATTCTTGAAGGGGAAAATGCAGGCGAAACTGTGGCGGAAGACCATAGGAACTGGTATCGTGAAATGTTTGCACCTTGCGTTATGGCTGGCATCATCAAACCTACTGACCTTGCTGGCTATCGCTCTGGACAAGTATACATTAAGAATTCCATGCACACGCCATTAAATCCGGAAGCCGTGAGAGATGCCATGCCGGTTTTGTTTGACTTGCTGAAAGCCGAAACGGATGCTTGGGTGCGGGCTGTGTTGGGGCATTTCATGTTCACGTTCATTCACCCTTATATGGACGGCAACGGGCGTATGGGGCGTTTCCTGATGAATGTCATGTTGGCTTCGGGCGGCTACCGATGGACAATCGTTCCGCAAAATGTCAGAAGTGAATATATGGCATCGTTGGAAAAAGCAAGTGTCAAAGGTGACATCAGCGATTTTGCGGCTTTATTGGCTAAACTTGTAAATGAAGGAATCTGAATAAATTAGTTGCTTATGAACAAAGGCAAAATCCTAGTAGTCGATGATAATCAGGGCATTCGCGCTGCGCTGAAACTGTTGCTGCCGCCGCATTTCGGGCAGGTGAAAATCATTGCTTCGCCCGCGACTTTGGTTTCCGAAATGGAGACCTTCAAGCCCGATGTGGTGCTGCTCGACATGAATTTCTACTCCGACATCAACACGGGCAACGAGGGCCTTTTCTGGACGACGGAAATCAAGCGCATGGCACCGCAGACCGAAGTGGTGCTGTTTACGGCTTACGCCGACATTGCCTTGGCGGTTGAGGGAATGCGTCG
>JAGHSL010000265.1 GCA_018065885.1 Candidatus Limimorpha equi | reverse complement strand
GTCCGCTTCTATCAGCGCAAGGGCGAGACTTATGTCCGCAGCGCCCACAATGCAGTGACGACAAACCCACGCACCGACAAGCAGATGCGCCAGCGTCTGCAATTTGTCTCGCGTGCAGTCATCTGGCGCACCTTGAAAGGCAAGCTCACCAATGCCTTCACCACGAAGGCGGGAAATCAGAGCGATTACAACATCTTCACGAAGCTGAACAATGGCAAAGGTGTGTTTTTCACCAAACAGCAAAAGGCCAAAGGCGCTCAGGTCATCTTCCCACTCCAAATCAGCGAAGGTTCGCTTCCCACCATCATCACCTCGATGAACCGTGGTCAGCTGAAAACCAACATCCAGTTAGGCACGCTCGACCTCACCGCCGACACTGCCATTGGCGAATTGGCCAACGCTGTGGTGGCAGGCAACGAAGATTTCAACTTCGATGACGTGCTTGTCTTCGTCTCCGTTCTCCAGACGGTGGATGGCGAAGGCATCCCGAAAATCAAGGGGGAATTCAGCGGCATCAAGCTCGTCAAGGGCGACAGCCGCAAGGTGTTCAACGTAGTGCCAGCCGATGTCTTCCAAAACATCGACGGCTGCTTGGGCACGGCTACTGACCTGCCCGTCGGCTGCTTCGCATACCTTCACACACGCTGCAACCCGAAACTCGACGTGTCGTCGCAAACCTTGGTAAGCAACAACGAGCTCCTCATCGCTCAATATACCAGCGAAGAGCAGTACCAGCTTGCCCGCGACAGCTACGGCAGCGCCAACGGGAGCTTCCTCAGCCAAGGTTCTGATCCTACGGTCAGTGATACTGTCAAGAAATAGACGGTTTCCGATTCGCAACGCTTGCGGAATGGTGTCTTCTGGGTGAAGGCCCATTCCGCCGCGTGGCGGAGACTGATTTCCAAGCATCTTTGAACAATGAAAAAGAAAGACTTCCAATTCATTGCCGCCTATGTCATCGTGGTTCTTGGCTTGAGCCTGATTATCACGGCCTTGTTTTTGCCCCCCATTGGCGAAATCCACCCTACTGTCTGTGCAGCATTCGGCGAACTTCTGACCTTCGCCGGTGCCAGCATCGGCATGGACTATCACTATCGCTCAAAATACGAAGAACACAATCCAGAGCAGCAATGAGAGCAATCAACGAAATCATCATCCACTGTAGTGCAACCCGAAAAGGCCAAGCCTTCACCGTTGCCGACATCGACAGGTGGCATCATGCACGCGGCTTCGCCGGCATTGGCTACCACTATGTCATCTATCTCGATGGCAGCATCCACAAAGGACGTCCCCTATCGCAAGCTGGCGCCCATTGCGTAGGTCACAACAAACAGAGCATCGGTGTCTGTTACATCGGGGGCCTCGATGAGGCAGGACAGCCTTGTGACACCCGTACCCTGGAGCAACGCAATGCCATGCTCAAATTACTGAAAACCCTGAAAACGCAATTTCCGAATGCAAGCATCCACGGTCACAACGAATTTTCCAACAAGGCTTGTCCTTGCTTTGATGTGCATGCTGAGTTTGGCGGGGTGCAGTGCCCTGCGTCATCGCCAACATGAAACAATGATTACCAGCGCTTTGCAAACAAAAAGGGAGTCACTTGAGACAATATGTCTCAGCGACTCCCTTGCAAAGACTCTCAGCCTCTGCGCCGACAGCATCGACCTGAGGTTTAGCGACAGCATCGTAACGGTCCATGCCGTCAACGTAAAGATCAGTCGGCAGAGCCAAACACGACATTGTTACGAACAAGCCGAACAGCAAAGCGACACTCTAACGCACCAGCAATACCTGATTCAAAGCGATGCAGTCCAGACTGAAACGGGCATCGTAGCCACGGCTCACAACGGAAGGGGCAGCCCACGGCCATGGATTTTGGCAGCAGTACTCATTGTCATCGGTTTCAGCCTTTTGCTGTGGCACAAGCATTGGAAATAATGCAAAAAACTCCGACGGAAATTCCGCCGGAGTTTTTTCATTTGATAGAAGAAAGGATTTTTTGAGGGTCTCCCCACCATCCTATTCACAACACATGCATACCCTAATGGTGTTATTTTAATAATCCATCTAATGGGACCTTTCTTCTTTTTTACAAGTAATGAAGCACAGAATCAAATTTTTAGTATTTCTTCTTCTGTTAAAGGCTCATTAGCCCCATCCTTACATTCCATGATAACCGTCCCGCTCTCGAGGCACTCCAGTTTGTGCCATTGTCCCATGGGCACCACGATGCCGGGATTCTCCCCTCCTGCTTCGATGAGATGGCGGCTGGTTTCGTGGCCTTGGTCGTCGTAGAAGATCCAGACGGCCTTGCCGCGGAGCATGGCGACACTTTCCGAGCTCTTCAAATGACGATGAATCGGAAGTTCCGTGCCCGGCTCCAAGGCATTCAACATGCGCTGGGAGTTGTCATCAGGCGTGTTGCGCAGGTCATAGTTCTGCCGCAAGCGCGGGCTGGCCTTGGCTTGGGCGGTGAGGGTGTTTAAAAGTTCCTGGTTGAGTAACATGGTTGGTGACGGGTGATGGGTGTTGGGTTAATCATACACAATCTCTCGATTGAAAATGTCGAAGTAATTCTTCAAAATATAAATCTTTCCCCGTTTTTCTCCTGTTGTTTCTGAAAGTAAGCCAATCCGTTCCATTTCCGATATTAGCTTATAAGCCGAAGCCATCGATAATCTTGTGACGGATTTCACAGTTGGAGCATCAATTATCGGATTGTCATACATCCTATTCAATACTTTTAATGCATTGGCCGATCTTGTTCCTAATTTCTGTGCCTTCTCTTCATTTTCTTTCTCTACAGATAAAATGTCTGCAAATGTTTTGACCCCATTATCTGCTGTTCTAATGATTCCAGTCAGGAAGAACTTAAGCCAAGGCCGCAAATCGTTTTCTTCCCGTGCTTTCATCAAACACTGATAATAGGAATTACGATGATGTTCTAAATAATCAGACAGATAAAGTATTGGGCGTTTCAAAAGCCCCTTACTTACCAGATAAAGGGTTATTAGAAGACGACCCGTCCTTCCATTTCTATCAAGGAATGGATGAATCGTTTCGAACTGGTAATGTATGATTGCTATTTTGACCAAATCCGGAATGTTGATGTCTTCGTTGTGGACAAAATTTTCAATGTCACCAATGAGTTCAGGTATTTCGGTGAAAACCGGTGGAACATATATTGCGTCATTTATTGTTGCACCGCCAATCCAATTCTGTGAACGGCGATATTCGCCTGGTGTCTTGTCTTCGCCTCTGACACCTTGCATCAACGTATTGTGAATCATCCGAATGAGCCGTGAAGAAAACGGAAGGTCTTTCATGGCTTTTACGGCTTCGTTCATGGCATCTATATAGTTTATGCACCTCTTTCCAGTCATCTCTCTTGTCAAGTGGGACATATTCTTCATCAAGAATTGCATCTTCCATCTTTGTCTGTGTTCCTTCAATCTTTGATGACTGTGTGGCTTCCTTCATGATATGCATTGAAATGAAAAGGTCGATATTTGGAATGTGCTCAGAATACATGTCAAGATGTCCAAGCATCCTGTCGGCTTTACTCAATAAAGTGACTATCTCCATGTCATCAATTATCCATTGATGATTTATCATGTTCGGACTAAAGCTGTTGTAATAGCCCTGATTCTTGTAAACGCCTGATATAAAACCTTTCATAACAAATGCTTTGCTTATTTAAGTTTTCAAGTAAAATTTGAAATAAACCATTTGACCATTTTAGTTTTCGACCAAAAACTAAAATAAACCACATCGCTATTTTAGTTTTTTCGCATTTTCTAAAATAAGGCTTTGTCAAAATTAACAAGGTGTTTTTTTGTATGCCTCGTCAAAAATAAGTTTCTCCCCCTCCTGCTTCGATGAGATGGCGGCATTTTCTCCACGTATCACACGTATTTACACGTATCTTTTTTTCTTTCTTCCACAAATGCGACTTCCTTTCTCTAAACATTAATTTCCGCCAATGGGACATTAATTGACTTTAATTTTTTTCTCCACGTATCATGCGAATCTTAATAACAACAATATTTTTACTGCATTTTGTATCTCCTTTGAAGTGCAACGAGAATGCTGCGTTCAGCCATTGGAGTGAGGTTCCGGAAAGTGGTGAGTTGCTTCAACTTTTCCAAAGGCATTTCCAGCAACAGTTTTGCAATGCATTCATCGGAGAATGAGTTAGACACCACATTGACACCTGAAAAATCCAATGCAACGCTGACGCCTTGGTCAAGGAAAGAATGAAGTTCTTGGCGTATCTTTGCTCCCATATCCCGTGTACCGAAGTCAGTTCCATATTGGGAGAATGCGAATGTCGTGTCGGCAGGAAGGTCCTTCCATAATTCATCCAACTCCTCTGTCTCGACAAAACTCTCGTTATACTGCACTTCTGCATCGGTACGATGCTCCACCACATCGTTGGGATCTATTTCCCTTGAAGTGCTAATCTCCATATACACAATGGTGCCTTGCCACAATCCGTTTTCAACTGTTTCCGTGACCCCATCCTTGCTGATGAGCTTGTGATGCCCTGAGTGAATGACGAACTGTAACCCCACGTCTTTCATCAGCCGGGAAGTTGCATACAGTCCAAATCCCATCCCCTTACCATCGGTAACCGAGTCCTCCAGACACAGCCGTATGGCCTCTTCCTCTGTAATGTTGCGGAACCTGTCATTCTCTGCAAGAGACTCTCGGATTCCCATGCCATCGTCAGCGACCAGAACTCGAAGAACTTCCCTTTCAGCATCAAAATGCGTCATGGCGGTTCCTATCGGCCTTCCTGAATGTATGTGAACATTATCCAGAATCTCGTAAAAACAGTAACTTAATGCCTGCAACACGCTGACCTCTATCTCGAAATGTGAAGTCAGGGTCTTGAGCACATTCTGATAGACATCGTTGAGTGTATGTGCGTCAAACACATCAATACTGACATCATCCTTGCCGCTAAAATACTGCTTTAACAGAAATGATACGTTCATCGTTTATTGGTGTTTATAACGTGATTTTCTTTTTTTCTCCACTTATCACACGGATCTGCACGTATCTTTTAGATTTTCAGATAGAAAAACACTAGCGATACGCGAAGACTTTTCCATAGAGTTTCCGCTTCTTACAGCCTACCATCCACAATGCCTCTATCGAGCGTGCACTTCACGTCGAAGATGACATGCTGGGGCCTGAGTAGACTTGTCACATCCAGTCCTTCGAACTTCTTGTGAGCGACGGCTACGATGAAATAACACTTGCCCAATTATTGTTCAAACTTCCCCCAGTTTTTCAGAGCATCTTCTTCACAAAAAGCATATTCGACTTTTTTAATTAATTCATGAGCGTACATTCGAAGATTTGTTTTCACATCTCCTTCTTCCAAATTGTAATAGGTAAGATCCGCATGCATTGGCAAATCTATGTCGGGGTCATCTGTATCAACATCAAGTGTCAAATCCACATAATTGCCCTTTGTCATTGGAGCATAAACTATCTCAGCAAAAACCGGATTGGCAACATTTTTAATCACAGCATTACATTCAGCTACAATATTCGGCGTAAGCATAGCCAACCCAACAAATTCATTATTCTTTACCAATAAACTCTTACCAAAACGAAAACAAAAAGCGAGTCCATCTTTCGCATATCGCAAACGCAACAACGATACTTTATTTCCATTTAGAGGTGGAAGTACACAATAATTCTGAAGCCCCTTCCTATGACTAAACATCAACGGATGCAACAAACATCTAATGCACTTCTCATCAGGTTCAAGTTGTTTAGAAACTATCATATCTTATATCACAAACAGGCTAAAGCTTTCTTTAGTTGTTCTGGAACTTCTCTAAATGAAGTATCAATGCCTGCTGAACACATATTGTCTCCATTTACAAAATCCGTGAAAAAGCCAAGTTTTGTTTTTCCTATTTCAACAGACAGAAGCCCTGCATACGATTTATAATCGAGTACAATACTCCCGTATGGAGTAGGATACACATCTTCATCTGTCTGCAAACAATATCCGTATTCACAAAATGCATCAAGCGCCTTATATGTATTGCTAATAACCTCATTACACGGTTTTACAGCCCCATACCCATCCCAATTGTCATCTAACATCGAAATTAAACTAACTTTGTTTTTTACAGCAGTACGGGATGATGTAGCCATATAATCCTTCAAAAAGTCATAATGACATGCGAAAACCGGTTTTGAAGCAAATGGACTAGTTATTATTTGCTCAATGGCGACATTTGGTTGTTGAGGTAAAGCTATCATAATCCAATCGATTTTGAAACATTATGATCCAACAAACTAATCAATAATGATTTATTTTCATCATGAGCAATTTGCATAAAATCGTCAATGGAGGTATCCTCTAATAATTTTGCAAATGGCATTGGCAAAATAGCGAAACTAATATTATTAATAATATTGATTGTATTTTGAGCTTTGTCTATTTTTATCACCAAGTTTTCAGCAAACCTTTTATCATTAATTTGCTTATGAAAAGAAAGATTATAATCCATCAAATCACTACTGCTAACCATCCGCGGAACAAATTGCGATTCTAAATTAAAAATCTGGGATAGCTGAAATTCTTCCGGATTCAAAGCACGAAACTCATCCACATACGATAAGCCAAACGATTTTACCAAATATGTGGTTTCATCAAAAGATGCCAATATTGACGCACGTTGCTTTACCTCTTTCCAAAAACTATTATAGGAATCATATTTCAAACTATGAAAAGTGAAAACGCCTTTGTCAAATTGATTTATACCCTGCACAAGGCTTAAAACTTCACCGTCAGAGAAAGCAACCATTTTAAAGCCATTAACATGGACATTCTTTATAGAAGTCTCTTCTGTAGTTTGATTATAACTAACAGAAATGTTCTTTATCGGTTCAAATCGTTGAAAGACATCGTAAAATCGTCCTCCTTCCAGAATGAGACTCTTATATTTTAATGGGTCAACAATGGATGGCTGCACAAAAAAAGACACAACCGCTTCCTTGACAGAATGCCCTTCTTTAATAGTTTGAATATTACCAATTGTAGCCATTTTAATAAATTTATCTACAACATAACGATTGAACGTCGCATTTTATTTCAAAAAAACAAGATTTTTACAGCCTTCCATCCACAATGCCTCTATCGAGCGTGCATTTCACGTCGAAGATGACATGCTGGGGCTTGAGCAGACTCGTCACATCCAGTCCCTCGAACTTCTTGTGAGCGACGGCTGCGATGCAGGCATCGAATTTCTCAGCCGGCAGTTCGTTGACGACCTTGATGCCGTATTCACGTTCCACGATGGCCGGATTGGCCCATGGGTCGTAAACGGTGATGTTGAGGTTGTATTCCATCAAAGCCTTGTAGATGTCGATGACCTTGGTGTTGCGCACATCAGGGCAGTTCTCCTTAAAGGTGAAGCCAAGGATGAGGATGTCGCTGTGCAGAACCTGAATGCCTTTCTTCAGCATCAGCTTGATGGTTTCGGTAGCGACATGTTCGCCCATGCCGTCATTCATGCGACGACCAGCGAGGATGATTTCAGGGTTGTAGCCGTAACGTTTGGCGCACTGTGCCAGATAGTAAGGATCGACGCCGATGCAGTGACCACCAACCAGACCCGGACGGAATGGCAGGAAGTTCCACTTGGTGCCGGCAGCTTCCAGCACGTCCAAAGTGTCGATGCCCATCTTGTTGAAGATCTTGGACAGCTCGTTGACGAAAGCGATGTTGATGTCGCGCTGCGAGTTCTCAATGACCTTGGCAGCCTCAGCCACCTTGATGTTCGGAGCCAGATGTGTGCCAGCGGTGATGACCGAGCTATACACCTCATTAATATATTTGCCGATTTCTGGCGTTGAACCCGAAGTCACTTTCTTGATGTGTTCCACGGTATGCTGCTTGTCGCCAGGATTGATACGCTCTGGGCTGTAGCCGCCATAGAAATCGACGTTCATCTTCAGGCCGGAGACTTTCTCCACGACAGGGATGCACTCGTCTTCGGTGACGCCAGGATAGACGGTGGATTCGTAGACCACCACATCACCTTTTGAGATGACCTTGCCGACGGTGGTGGAAGCACCTACCAGAGGAGTGAGGTCAGGATTGTTGTCGCTATCGACAGGGGTAGGCACGGCAACCACATAGAAGTTGCAGTCCTTGATTTTCTCGATGTCGGATGTGCAGACGAAACCATGGTTGTTGATAGCATCTTGCAGGATGTCATCAGCCACTTCGAGGGTGGCATCGTGACCAGCCATAAGGGCTTCACAACGCTTGGCGTTCATGTCGAAGCCGACAGTTTGATACTTAGTTGAGAACAGGCGTGCTAATGGCAGGCCGACGTAACCGAGACCGATTACACAAATTTTAGTGTCTTTCATATTGTA
>JAGHSL010000342.1 GCA_018065885.1 Candidatus Limimorpha equi | reverse complement strand
GGTGCGCATCGCAGATTTTCAGCGTCTGGTAGAACTCCTGAAGGATGCGCCGCACTTCCTCAAGCTGCCCCGGCTTGTCTAAGTATTCGAGCAGCACCGAATCGTATTCGTCGATGATGACGACTGCAGGCTGCCCCGTCTGCTCGTGGGAGCGTTCTATCAGGCCCTTGAGTTTCTCGCCTGGGGAAATTTCCGTATCAACCTTTCCATACAGCTGTTCATATTTCAGAAGCATATTGCATAACACCCGCCTTATGCCCTCCATGTCGTCCTTGTTCTTGCACGCGCTGATGTCGAACCTCATCACAGGGTAATGTTTCCATTCCGTCTCCAACTCGGCCATGCGGAGTCCCTCGAAAAGCTCCTTCCTGCCTTCAAAGTAATACTGCAAGGTGCTGCAAAGCAGCGTCTTGCCGAACCGTCGAGGGCGGCTCAGAAAGACATACTGCGACTCGTGCGTGAGGTCGTAGACCAGTTCCGTCTTGTCGACATAGATGCAGTTCCTCTCGCGGATCATTTTGAAATCCGAGCGTCCTGCCGTGTAGATGCGTTTCGATAGTGCCATGTTGCCCAGCTTTTTATTGACACTGCAAAAATAAAAAATAATTACCAAATCATAATGCAATGTCGTTTTTGGACAATTGTTTAGTCATCAAAGCTGTCATTTCCCATTATGCCTTAATGCGTGACCACAACCCTGCAAACCTGACTCTTTCCATCAGCTGCCTGCAACTTGATGAAATACACGCCGTTGTCAAAATCTGCGAAATTCATTTCAAAAGAATTGCCGTTGACTTTGACTGCATTTATCAGATTTCCTTGCATATCGTAAACGGCTGCATTTTGGATAGTTGCTGTAGTTTGAACGGAAACGCGGTTGTGCGTAGGATTTGGAAACACCTTGCAATCCATGGCTTCGTTTTCGGCAACCGACAAAATCTCGTAACTCGTAATGATGCGTTTTACGGAAACTATATCATTTCCATAAACCGCCTGAATTTCAACGACATAGAATTTTCCGTTTTCTTCGGTGAAAACATATTCAGTAGCCGAACCGTTTTCAACGGCCAAAGCACCATTCAGCGTGACATTGTAACCCGTTGGATTGGTACCTTCGGCAGCATTCCACGATGCCTTGAAAGTCGTTCCATCTTTCGTAAGAATAAGGTTTTCAACAGGATAAGGATGTTCGGTGGTTTCATACATGAAATGACTGTTCAGCGCATTTTCCACGTCAGGTTCCTCCACCCAAACGACTACTTCCAAATCGTCCATTTCCTCGACAAAAGTCATCGACATGTCGTAGTCGTAATCCAAATGCAAGGTTTCGCCTTGACTGAGGTTTATCGGCTTGCCATTACCATCAGGCAGCATCTTCATCATGACGTGATGAAATTCCGTCTCGCCATTAGAACCGACATTTCCTGTCGTAATCTTTTCGTTGACAGAGACATAAACCGTTGCACCCACCAAATCCATGTACGGCATGAGGTCGACGGAAACAAAGACCATTGTGCCTTCGGTGTGGAAAGCACCTCGGATTTCGACTGGCGAAAGCGTATTGTAATGCACGTCAAAAGCCTCTTGTGTAGGTGCGTAATTCATAAAACCTTCACAATCCATATAGACAAACGGGGCAAAAGGCACCTCGCGGTGAGGCGGCAAATGGTTGCCACGGAGGGTGACATCGAACGAATAATAGGGGTCGTATGGAACATTCATGCAGTATTTCACGTAGGAATATTTGCCCGGATTGTTATCACAAAGTTCCTGCATCTCAACATTTAGCGGAGCACAAGGTTCACAATTGGCTGAGGAAAACACTTCTAACAAAGGTGTTTTCTGTGCATAGCCCAAATTGACGACAATGTCTTTTTGTGCATGGTCGTCGCCGGGGTCATCATCGGTGGTGCCATTCACGCTGAGGATTTCCAGACTCAAAGTATAATTGCCCGGAGCAAGATTGGCAAGTTGTGCAAAACTTAAATCGGCAGCTTCCATTGGCGGAATGTTCACCGAAAAAGTTTCAGTAACAGGCTGATTGTCATCAATCTGATAACTTGCCTCAAGGGAAGTAATGTCAAGCGTGCCGAAATTCCTGACCATCATGCCGATGGTTTTGTCGCCTGCGGCAATTTCATCCCCAACATTGATGGTGCTAATGCCCAAGTCGAGCACATCGCTGCTTTGTTCGCCGATGATGAAAATGTTGTCGAAATACCAGTCATCGAAATAAGTGCTGCTGAAATAAGGTTCTACATAAATGGAAAACAGCACATTAGGTTGTCCCATATCAGCATTGGTGATGTCGAAACTTTCCTCATAAAGCATGATTTGGTCATAATCGACGACTCTCGAAAAACAGCGGTTCCAGGTGTTGCCGCCATTTGAGGAAGTTTCGATGGAAACGGTGCAAGGCTGGGTTACATGCGTCACATAATGGTTGAATGAAAATGTGACAGCGGAAACGCCCGTCAAGTCGAGGGCATTGAAAACCATGCGCGTAGGCGATGAAAAATAAGGACTCCAGCAGAGATTAAGTTCATTAGGCGTTCCGCCGGCGTAGGTCGTTGATGCAATTGACCAATTGCTGAAACCGTCTTGGGTTACATGCCAACCTTCCGGATAAGAAGCGCCATCGAAAGTTTCTTGCAAAATGACATTTCGGGTTTGTGCCATGAGTGTTGCCGAAAACAGCATGGCAAAAAGGACGAATGTTTTTTTCATATTGAATTAGTGTTTATTATCATTAAATCGTTAAAGTTGTCATTTTCCATTATGCCTTAGTGCGTGACCACAACCCTGCAAACCTGACTCTTTCCATCAGCAGCCTGCAATTTGATGAAATACATGCCGTTGTTAAAACCTGTGAAATCCATTTCAAAAGTCTTGCCGTTGACTTTGACTGTATTTATCAGATTTCCCAGCATATCGAAAACGGCAGCATTTTGAATGGTCGCTGTAGCCTGAACGGACACAAAACCTTGAGTTGGATTTGGAAACAGCCGTATTTCATCATCGGTGTTTTCTGTAACCGACCAGGTGTTGATTTTGGTAACAAGTTGTTTCACAGATGTGTTATCATTATCATAAACAGCTTGAACTTCAACGATATAGAACCTGCCGAAATCAGAAGCAAAAGTATATTCCGTTTCGGTAATTTGTGCTGCTACCAGATTACCGTTCACAAAAACATTGTAACCGACCGGATTGCCGTCGGCAGGCATATCCCACGAAACGCTCATCAGGTTTTCCTCGCCTGATTCGTTTTCTGTTAATATCAGGTTTTCAACAGGATAAGGGTAGTTTTCCGTTTCATAAAGGAAATGGCTGTTGTAGATGTAATGTGCGGCATAGTCTTCAATCCAAACGGCAACTTCCAAATCGTTCATTTCCTCGACGAAAGTAGCCGTCATGTCGTAATTGAAATTGAGATGCTCTTTTTCTCCGGCCCTGAAAGTCATAGGCGTTCCGTCAGCATTGGGCAGCATTTTCATCAAGACGTGGTGGAATTCGGTTTCGCCGTTGGTGCCAACATTTCCTGTTGTAGTCTTCTCATTGACAGAAACATAAACCGTCAAACCATCCATGTCGGCGTATGGCATGACATCGAGTGAAACATAAATCATGCTGCCTTCGGAATGGAAAGCGCCACGGATGTCAAAAGGAGCCATCATATTGTGATGACTGCTGAACTCATCTTCGTTTGGCGTAGCCGCGACTGTTTCGGCACCATCAAAAAACACTTGTGGCACGCCTGTCACGTTATAGTGATATTGTCTGGCATAGCCTTCCTGTGTGAAATACGGATCGCCCGGATAAGGGAAATCGGTGACATATTTCACGTAGGTGAACTTATCGGGGTGTGCAGCGCAAAACTCATTCATTGCCGTGTTGACCTGCACGCAAGGATAGCAGGTTGATGCCGAAAAATGCTCAATCATCGGTATCCTTTCCGCAAAGCCCAAACTGACATTGATTTCCTTTTCCAAAACATCGTCAGATGCATCGTCGTCATGGGTTCCGTTCACTTGAAGAAGTTCCATTTTCACCACGCTTTGACCAGGCATGAAGTTGGCTGGTGCGGCAAAATCCAACATGGCCGTTTCCAATGAAGGAATATTTAAATTGAAAACTTCAATTATAGGTTCTTGATTGTCAACTTGGTAACTTGCCTCAATGGAAGTGATTTCGGTGATGCCGTAGTTGGTCACCTGCATTCCGATGCTGTGGTCGCCACAAGCGATGTGTTCCGGCACATTAATCACATTGATGCCAAGGTCAAAATTAGTGTTGGTGTAAATGCTGATATCATCAAAATACCAGTAATTCATGCTTATGCTGTTGCCTTCATAGAAAATGCAAAACTGCACATTCGGCTTGCCCATATCGTCATTGACAATATCAAGGCTTTTCATGTAGATGCCTGTGGTTGAGAAACTTTCGCGCCAACATTCGTTCCAAGTGACTCCGCCATCGGAAGATGTTGCCACGCCAAGGTCGCTGGGATTATGGAAATTGTCGAGATAATGCTTGAACGAAAAGGTAACGCCTGCCACGCCCGTCAAATCGATGGCTGGAAACACCATTCTTGAAACTCCTTCGAACGAAGGTTCCCAGTTGAGCATCAGTTCATTAGGATTTCCGCCAGCATTATTGGTGGCAGAAATCGACCAGTTTGAGGTGCCTAAACCTGTTACCGTCCAGCCCATCGGCATCGAACTGCCATCGAAAAACTCCTGAAATAGCATTTCGCGGTTTTGTGCCACAACTGTTGCAGAAATCAAGGCGGCAAGTATGATTAGTAAATACTTTTTCATGATTCTATACTTTTATTTGATTATGATTTTGCAAAAATAGAAAAAAGCATTTCAAAATCGCTAAAAATATCTTGCACGGAATTGAACATTTTCAAGATGGAATGTGTTTAGTGAAAGAACTTTAAAATCATAAAGCTATGTACGAAT
>JAGHSL010000058.1 GCA_018065885.1 Candidatus Limimorpha equi | reverse complement strand
GCCAAAGTGCTCTTGCCCGTTCCGTTAGGACCCATGATGGCATGGACTTCGCCTTCGTTGACGCCTAAATTCAGTCCTTTTAATATTTCTTTGCCTCCTACTGAGACATGCAGATTTTTGATATTCAGCAACATATATTGTTTAATATTTATTCGTTTAATTGTTTATTTGTTTGGCTTTCCAAATTAATTATCCGACACTGCCCTCCAAAGTAATCGACAGCAGTTTTTGAGCTTCGACGGCAAATTCCATCGGCAATTTGTTCAACACATCCTTTGCATAACCATTGACAATGAGGCTGATTGCCTTTTCCGTCGGAATGCCGCGCTGCTGGCAATAGAAGAGCTGGTCTTCCGAAATCTTTGAAGTCGTAGCTTCATGTTCCAAGATGCTGGAATCGTTGCCGCACTGAACGTATGGCCAAGTATGCGCGCCGCATTTGTCGCCCAAAAGCAACGAGTCGCATTGCGAATAATTGCGCGAGTTGACGGCCTTTGGCGCCACTTTCACCAAACCACGATAGCTGTTCTGGCTGTAGCCTGCCGAAATGCCTTTTGAAATAATCGTGCTGCGCGTGTTTTTACCCAAATGAATCATCTTGGTGCCCGTATCGGCCTGCTGATAATTGTTGGTCACGGCAACCGAATAGAACTCACCGATTGAATTGTCGCCCATCAGCACGCAACCCGGATATTTCCAAGTGATGGCAGAACCCGTCTCGACTTGCGTCCACGAAATCTTGGAACGGTCGCCACGGCAAAGTCCGCGCTTCGTGACCAGATTGTAGACACCACCCTTGCCGTTCTTATCGCCCGGATACCAGTTCTGCACGGTGGAATATTTCACTTCGGCATCGGTCTCGGCAATGATTTCTACGATAGCAGCATGAAGCTGGTTTTCATCGCGTTGCGGAGCCGTACAACCTTCCATATAACTCACGTATGCGCCTTCGTCAGCGACAATCAGCGTGCGCTCAAACTGACCCGTATTGGCCGCATTGATGCGGAAATAAGTGGAAAGTTCCAACGGGCAATGCACACCTTTAGGAATATAGCAGAACGAACCATCGCTGAAAACGGCAGAGTTCAAGGCGGCAAAGAAATTGTCGGTGTAAGGTACGACCTTGCCAAGATACTTTTTAACCAAATCGGGATGTTGCTTGACGGCCTCGCTGAACGACATGAAAATGACGCCATGCTTCGACAAGGTTTCCTGGAAAGTGGTCTTCACCGACGTGCTGTCCATAACGGCATCGACAGCCACACCCGAAAGCTTTTTCTGCTCGTCTAACGAAATGCCCAACTTATCGAAAGTGGCCAGCAATTCAGGATCGACTTCATCGAGGCTCTGCTTTTCCTTGCGTTTGCGCGGAGCGGCATAATAAATAATGTCCTGATAATCAATTTCAAGCAAATCCAAATGGCCCCAATTGGGCTGCTTCAGGGTTTGCCAATGGCGGAATGCTTTCAGGCGGAATTCCAACAGCCATTCCGGTTCTTCCTTTTTCGCCGAAATCAGTCGGACGATGTCTTCGTTCAGACCTTTCGGGACGAAATCGGTCT
>JAGHSL010000098.1 GCA_018065885.1 Candidatus Limimorpha equi | reverse complement strand
TTTTTTTATATTTTTTTTTTAAAAATTTTTTTTTTTTTTTTTTTTTTTTTTTTTTTTTTTTTTTGTGTTTGTTTTGGTGGGGGTTTTTGGTGTTTTTAAAAATTTTTTTTTTTTTTTTTCGCCCCCCCCCCGGGCCGCGTCTCTACAAGGGTAACCCCATCATTTTTTAGGTTTCAATTCCTCGAAAATCATGCTGCGGAGGTTCTCAATTGGGACGCGCACTTGATTCATCGTGTCGCGGTCGCGCACGGTGACAGTGTTATCTTCCAAGGTCTGGTTATCGACAGTGACGCACATTGGCGTACCGATGGCATCCTGACGGCGGTAACGCTTGCCAATGGAATCCTTTTCCTCGTACTGGCACATGAAATCGTACTTCAGTGAATCAATGATTTCGCGGGCCTTTTCCGGCAGACCGTCTTTCTTCACCAATGGCAGAACGGCCACCTTGTAAGGAGCCAGAATTGCCGGCAGTTTCAGCACAACGCGCTCGGTGCCGTCTTCCAGTTTTTCTTCGGTGTAAGCATGGCTCAACATGGCAAGGAACATGCGGTCGAGGCCGATCGAGGTTTCGATGACGTAAGGCGTATAGCTTTCGTTGGTGTCAGGGTCGAAGTATTGCAACTTCTTGCCTGAATATTTGGCGTGGGCCGAAAGGTCGAAATCGGTACGGCTGTGGATGCCTTCCAGTTCCTTGAAACCGAATGGGAAATCAAATTCGATGTCGGTAGCGGCATTGGCATAGTGAGCCAGTTTCTCGTGGTCGTGGAAACGGTATTTTTCAGCCGGCAGACCTAACGAAAGGTGCCAGTTGAGGCGTTCTTGTTTCCATTGCTTGAACCAATCCAATTCGGTGCCAGGGCGGACGAAGAACTGCATTTCCATCTGTTCGAATTCGCGCATACGGAAGATGAACTGACGGGCCACGATTTCATTGCGGAAAGCCTTACCGGTTTGGGCAATGCCAAACGGAATCTTCATGCGGCCGGTCTTCTGCACATTCAGATAGTTGACGAAAATGCCTTGAGCCGTTTCAGGACGCAGATAAATGGTGTCGGCGCCTTCAGCCACCGAGCCCATTTGTGTTGAGAACATCAGGTTGAACTGACGCACATCGGTCCAGTTGCGGGTGCCTGAAATCGGGCAAACGATTTCGAGGTCAAGAATCAGCTGCTTGATGGCATCGAGGTCGTTGGCCTCCATGGCACCATACAGGCGGTGGCTGATTTCTTCAATCTTGGCCTTGTATTCCAAAACGCGCGGGTTGGTGCTGACAAACTGTTCCTCGTTGAAAGCATCGCCGAAACGCTTTCTTGCCTTTTCGACTTCCTTGTTGATTTTTTCCTCAATCTTGGCCATGTAGTCTTCAACCAAGACATCGGCGCGGTAACGCTTTTTCGAGTCGCGGTTGTCGATAAGCGGGTCGTTGAAAGCATCCAAGTGGCCCGAAGCCTTCCAAGTGGTCGGGTGCATGAAGATGGCGGCATCGATGCCGACGATGTTTTCGTGCATCTGAACCATGGCTTTCCACCAATATTCACGGATGTTTTTCTTCAGTTCAACACCGTTCTGGCCATAATCGTAAACAGCCGAAAGGCCGTCGTAAATTTCACTCGACTGGAAAATGAAACCGTATTCCTTAGCGTGTGAAGTTATCTTTTTGAAAAATTCTTCTTGATTCATATAAGGTAGTTATTTAAGATTCAAAGATTTAAAGATTCAAGATTTAAAGATTTAAAATTCAAACTTGCTAAATCAATCTGTCTAATTGTCCATTTGTTTAATAAGATTCCCGCCTTCGCGGGAATGACGGTCTCAAAAAAAGACCGTCAAAAGACTAATCATCCAAAAGTCAAAATGTCAAATTGTCCACAAGTCAAATAGTCAAAATGTCAAATTGTCCACAAGTCAAATAGTCAAATTGTCTAATTGTCCACAAGTCAAATAATCAACATCGCATCGCCGTAGGTGAAGAAACGGTATTTTTCGTTCACGGCTTCCTTGTAGGCCTTCATCAGCAAATCGTAACCTGCAAAGGCGGCCACTTCCATCATCATTGGTGATTTTGGCAGATGGAAATTGGTAATCATGCAGTTAGCGACCGAGAAAGTGTAAGGCGGGAAGATGAAACGGTTGGTCCAGCCGCTGAAAGGCTTGATTTTTCCGCCGATGGTGGCAGCCGTTTCCAAAGCCTTTAACGAAGTTGTGCCCACGGCAAACACATTATTGTGGCGTTGGTTGGCCTCGTTGACCAAGTCGCAGCAGTTCTGGTCGATATACATTTCTTCCGAGTCAGGCTTGTGCTTGGTGAGGTCTTCCACTTCGATGTCGCGGAAATTGCCCATGCCGGGATGCAAGGTGAGTTCGGCAAACGATGCACCGATGATTTCCAAACGCTTCATCAGGATCTTGCTGAAATGCAGACCTGCAGTAGGAGCCGAAACTGCGCCTTCTACCTTAGCGTAAATGGTCTGGAAATCCTCGACATCTTCAGGGGTTTCCTCGCGGTTGATTTCCTTTGGAATAGGCGTGTGGCCTAATGAAAACAAGGTTTTCTTGAACTCATCGTACTGGCCATCGAAAAGGAAACGCAAGGTGCGGCCACGCGATGTGGTGTTGTCGATGACTTCGGCCACCAGCTGGTCGCCTTCGCCAAAATACAACTTGTTGCCGATACGGATTTTGCGTGCCGGGTCGACGAGTACATCCCAAAGGCGGCTCTCATGATTCAGTTCGCGGAGCAACAGAACCTCGATTTTTGCGCCGGTCTTTTCCTTTTCGCCATAAAGTTTGGCAGGAAACACTTTTGTATTATTAATGACAAACACGTCGCCATCCTTGGTATAATCGACAAGATCTTTAAACACACGGTGTTCAATTTTTCCTGTCCTGCGGTCAACGACCATCAAACGGGCTTCGTCGCGGTTTGCCGTTGGATGCAAAGCGATAAGCTCGCTTGGCAAATTGAATTTGAATTGTGATAATTTCATCCTTTTATATTGAATATTGTTCGACTTTATCTTCTATAAACTTGCAAATATACTGCAAAACGGAAATTTTGTCAAGTTTTTTTACTAATTAATTGAAAATCAAAAGCAAAGAAATGGAAAAAGCGACTTGATTTTTGATGAATTTGAAAAAGCACTTGTCATTTAAATCCATAAGTAGAAAAGCAGAATTAGAAACAAAACAACAAATCAATTCAATTTGTTTTTTCTCGATTTTTCTATGCAAAATGATGGTTTTAACCAAAATTGAAATTTTGACACTCAATATTTCAAGAATTGCATTATTTTTGCAAATTACTAATTAGAAACGAAAATTCAATCAACAATGAAAAAAATACTGATTCTCATAAATGCGCTGCTGTTTTCTGTTGGCATCGCAAAAGCTCAGGACATTTACTTTGCAGGTCATTCCTTGCCTGACACTTTAGGCAACGCTTCGGCTATGGTCTGGAAAAACAACACACTGATTTACAATTGGTTTGATGCCAATGCAGTTCCAACCATCAACGATATGTTTGTGACAGAAAATGGCGACGTTTATTGCGCCGGTCACACTACCGACACCACCCATATCGCCACTGGAACCGTTTGGAAGAACGGCGAAGTCTTCCTTACCGTTGGCGAAGGCTCCGTTTTCAACAAGATGATTGTCAATGGCGAAGACATCATTACAGCAGGTTACACCAAAGATGCCAATGGACAGTGCCATGCCGCCATCTGGCAAAACGGCGAATTGCTTTATACGCCAGGCGATACGTTTGAGCACTCTGTCATCAACGCCATCGCTATGGATGACGAAGGCAACATTTATTCCGCCGGATATGTTCCCTATCCATTGCCTACCATAATCTGGAAAAACGATGAAGTTTTCCTTGAACTCGACGACATTGCGACCATTTCTGATTTGTTTCTCAGCGATGGCGACATTTTTACTGCCGGTCATATAAATGCCAATGGTTTCACCACAGCCTCCGTATGGCAAAATGATTCCACCATCTATCGAGATGATAGCGAAAGCTTGTTATCTGAAATAAAATCCATTTGCAAATCCGGCGATGACATTTTCGCGGCTGGATACATTGACACGGCTTTAATCGTTTTGCAAAATAACGAAGTGCTTTATGAAATTCCATATACGGGGTTCCCTATTGAAGGTTACTCCAGAATCCACCAAGTTTGCGTCTCTGAAGCAAATCTGTATTTCACCGGTTGCCTGAATGGTGAAGGCATAATTTGGAAAGATGGCGAAATCCTTTATCAACCAGAAGATTGCAGTGACATTATCGGCATTGCATTCGTCCCTGGATGCGATGGCGAGACCCGCACCTTGCCTTGGGCCGATGGTTTCGAGGAAGCCACCACCGATTGGGACTGCTGGAGCATCTTCGATTTCGACGGCAACGAAGAAATCACTTGGCAACGCAACACCGAACAAGCCCAATCTGGCGATTTCAGTGCCCGTCATCTTGCCTGCGACAACATCCAGGAAGGCTGGCTCATCACACCGCCCATTTATCTGCAACCCAACCGCGATTCAACATGGATGAGTTTCAACTCCATGGAAACCAATGCTGAAAACTATACTTATAGCGGTGTTTGGGTTTCCACAACGGGAACCGAAACCAATAATTTTGCAGAAATCTGGTCGCAGGAAAACCCTTCGGAAAATTGGGACACC
The DNA here is from genome assembly GCA_018065885.1 of Candidatus Limimorpha equi. Lineage (GTDB taxonomy): Bacteria > Bacteroidota > Bacteroidia > Bacteroidales > F082 > Limimorpha > Limimorpha equi. Next base: position 15,376 of record JAGHSL010000098.1, on the reverse strand, counting down.
ATCAACATCAACTTGTCTGATTATCAAGGTGAAGTCGTTTATTTGGCGTTCAAATATTCAGGTCATCATGGCCACGACTGGTATATTGATGATGTAAGCCTTAATGAAACCTACACCTTACGCGATACGATTGCCGAATTTCCATACGTTGAGAATTTCGAAAACGGGTTAGGCGATTGGTACATCATTGACGAAGACCACAGCGGCAAGCAACACAACTGGAAACTCATGGAATCCGGTTTTGAAAGCGAATATTGCCTTGGCCACGACCACGACACCATCGAGACCTATCAGAAGAGCTGGGCCATCAGCCGTCCGCTGCATTTCGATGTCGACATGTTCTACACGCTCAGATATTGGAACAAAATCAGCGGACTTTCTATCAACGACCATAGCGGCATTTATGTCGCCGACAATACAGGCCACACACCTGTTCCAACTGATTTCGTTCCGTTATTTGAAAACGACGGCAACACATCAGATTGGGCTGAAAACGAAATCAACCTGAACGAATATGCCGGCCACGACATCTATCTGGCCTTTGGCTACGAAGGCTACGACCACGACTGGCTAATTGACAGCATCACTTTGGAATCGCGCATTGCAGAATACACCATAGAAGCCGTTTCCGACCATCCGGCATGGGGCTATGTCATTGGCGGCGGTACTTATCAAGTTCACGACACCATTCAGATTGAAGCCATTCCTTACGAAGGCTTTGCCTTCAACAAGTGGGACGATGATTGCATCGACAATCCGCGTACCATCATCGTTACCGAAGACCACACCTACACAGCACATTTCGGCATTCAGCAATGCCTCATCAAGACGGATGTAACGCCCGAAGGAGCCGGCACCGTTGAAGGCGGCGGCATTTATGATTACGGGACAGTGATTCATCTGATGGCAAGAGCCAACATCGGTCACCAATTTGAACAATGGAGCGATGGCGCCATCGAAAACCCACGCACCGTCAATGTTATAAGCGATGCTGTTTACATTGCCGAATTCAGCACCAACCAATATGAAATTACAGCCAATGCAAGTCCAGAAGAAGGCGGAACCGTTTCCGGGGCGGGAACTTATTATTATGGCGAAAGGGCTGAATTGAAGGCCGTACCGAATGAAAACTACATATTCCTTTGCTGGAGCGATGGCATTGCATCAAATCCAAGGGTGGTGAATGTCACGCAAAACGCATCTTTCACGGCTCTTTTCCACAAGAACGGAACGCCTGAATATGAAATCACGGTGGTTTCTGACAATCCGCTTTTGGGTGCTGTTACAGGCAGCGGCACATATCCTGAAGGAGCTGTCATTCAGATTTCCGCTTTTGCAAACAGTCACGCCCGTTTTACGCATTGGGATGATGGCAGCACTGACAATCCGCGCGACATTGAAGTCATTGGCGACATGACTTTCACAGCCTTTTTTGAGCTGATTCCAAACTATACCATAAGAGTCGAATCGGAAAACCCACTCATGGGAACAGTTTATGGCAGTGGAACTTATCAGGAAGGAACTGTTGTTGAAATCGGGGCATTGTCGGGCGAAAATTTCTACTTTAGCGGTTGGCAGGACGGCGACATGAACAATCCGAGAAGCATCACCGTCACAGAAGATGCCTATTTCATAGCTTCATTTGCCCTTGAACCTACGCCAACTTTTGATATTACGATTTATTACGATGAAAATCAGGGATTTGTGTTAGGAGCCGGCACATACCTTGCTGGTGCGACAGCCACAATAGTGGCCATTCCGTCTGACGGCTATCAATTTGTGAAATGGGGTGACGGCAACACCGAAAATCCACGGGAAATCTTTGTTGACCACGACATTATTCTTGCAGCATTCTTCAATGGCACTGGCGTTGATGAAGCGCAAGCCTCGATGATTTCGGTGTTTCCAAATCCAACAAACGACAAGATTCACATCATCGGTCTGGAAAATGCAAACGAAATGGAAATTTTCGACACTTTCGGCACATTGCTGATAAAGAAACAGATGGCTGGCGACACTGAAATTGATGTCAGCGGACTTGCATCGGGTTTTTACATCATCAGGATTGGGAAATATTTCGGAAAGTTCATCAAGCAATGAAGCTTTGTGGCAGGATATAGGTTCGTTTTTGAAACAAATCTTGTGTAGTCTTTTGTAAATCCACATTTCCATTGTCTGTGTAAAATCTGCGCATGTCAGCGCAATCCGCTGGAGAAATTCCAAATTTATGTATTTTTGCACGTTCAAAACCTCAGTCCATGCCCGAATTTGATTTGCCATCGGCTCTAACCCATGTCTACGACAGCCTCTATCAGTTGTCGCATCCGGCGGCTTCTGACAGCCTTGTGCCGAGCTTCATCGATACCGGCTTTGAGGGTGCGGTGATGCCGATGCCGAGGGCTTCTTACGATGTGCTGCAAGGATGGGAACTCATTGTTTTGGGCCTTGTGCTGCTGATGGTCGTCTTGAACAAGCAACTCTATCCGCGTCCGTTCCGCCAGATTTTCCAAGTGCCTGCAGGTGCGTCGAATACCAACCAACTGCTGCGCGAATGGTCGCCGATAAACAGTTTTTTGGGCATTACCTTTATTATAGTATATATTGTTGTTGTGGCACTCTTTGTGCAGAAATCGTTTGTGGTGTTGTCGCGCGATGTGTCGAAGTACAACTCTTTCAGGGTCTTTAACATAGTGCTTGGCTTTGTCGCTGGATGGGTGCTGCTTCGTTTTGCCGTCTTGTACTTTTTCAACTGGCTTTTCCGCACCAAGGATACCGTCGACCGTCAGGTGGCGGTGCAGCTTTCCGTTTCCACAATGTGCTTCATTGCCATGCAGCCTGTACTGTGGCTGTTGCTCTACAATCCTTATTCGGCATACGTCTGGGTGGGCATCGGAATCTTTGTTATAGCCGCCCTGATGCGCCTCGTGCTGGAAATAATTGAAACAAGAGTTTCTGTAAAATTGTCTTCGTTTTATATTTTTTTGTACTTTTGCACCCTCGAAATTGCACCGGGGGTGCTGCTCTTGACGGCAGGCTTGCGCTATTTTAGCCAAGGTTCTGTTTTTTAATGAGTTAGTTGCTCCGCAAGCATTTGATAAACTGTCAAACTACAAAAAAGGGAACGAATGAAAATTAAGTCCATTCTGGTGTCACAGCCCCAACCTGCCGATATTGCCAAAACGCCTTACGGCGATATGATGAAGAAATACGGTGTAAACTTCACATTCGAGAAATTCATAAAACTTGAGGATGTCACAGCCAGCGAACTGCGCCAGGATCATGTCAAATTGCCGGAACATACCGCCATCATTCTGACAAGCCGCAATGCTGTCGACCATTTCTTCCGCGTCGCCAAGGAAATGCGTTATGCTGTGCCTGAGACTTTGAAATATTTCTGCATCAACGAATCGACGGCCTTGTATCTGCAACGTTATGTGCAATACCGCAAGCGCAAGATTTTCTTCGGCAACCAGACTTTCCCCGATTTGGTTGAAATCATGAAGAAGCACAAGGAGGAAAAATACCTTTTCGTTTGCTCCAACATCAGTTCTGACGAACCTATCCAGACGCTTACCGAAGCCAAACTGAACTTCACCAAGGCCGTGATGTTCCGCACCGTTTCAGCCGATTTGAAGGATACTGTGAAAATCGCCGATTACGATATGCTGGTGTTCTTCAGCCCTGCCGGAATCGAGTCGCTGAAAGAGAATTTCCCGAAGTTCAAGCAGAAGGAAGTTGCCATCGGCGGTTTCGGCGAAGCTACTTGCAAAGCCATCACCGAGTCGGGCTACGAACTGAATTTCTGCGCACCAACGGCCACTGCGCCTTCCATGACCATGGCCATCGAGGAATATCTTGCCGCCGAACTCAAGAAAAGCAAGAAGAAATAAAAAAAGTCTTACCTTTGTCGCTCAATGGTTCCGCTATGACCGTCAAGGAGGATCTCCCAAAATACGAAAGAATCTGCAAGCAGAGCGACATTGTGTCGCTCTTCGATAAGGGATTGGGCTTTTCCAGTTATCCTTACCGTGTCGTGTATCTGTTCCGTTCCGCCGGAGTGATGCCGCCCACTTGCCGATTGCTGGTTTCCGTGTCGAAAAAACGTTTTCACCATGCTTTCAAGCGCAACCGCGTGAAGCGCCTGATGCGCGAATCGTGGCGCAAGAACAAGGCCGCGCTGTATGCAATTTGTGAACGCGACAATATTTCGATTGATGTTGCGTTAGTCTACAACGCCACGGTCATCCATTCGTATGAGGAAATGCTTGGCAAGACCCAAAAAGCCGTGAACGAGATTGTCGATAGGTATGAAAAAATTGATGCAAATCCCTGCTAAGTTTCTGATATTCTTGATAAGAGTGTATCAGGTGACGCTTTCTCCTTTCATCGGAAAATCGTGCCGTTACACACCGACTTGTTCCAACTACGGCATTGAAGCCATTCAAAAATACGGTGCCATAAAAGGCGGCTGGCTGACCTTGAAAAGGGTGCTCTCGTGCAATCCTTGGGGCGGCAGCGGCTATGACCCGGTTCCGTGAAGTGGAGTGTTTTAAAATGGATGGTTTTGAACATTATCAAAATTAAATAGAAAAACTGATAACCGTAAACCGATAACTGATAACTGAAAACTGTAAACTGAAAACTGAGAACTGAAAACTGAAAACTGTAAACTGTAAACTGTAAACTGTAAACTGAAAACCTAAAAACGACAAAAACACAACAATATGAAATACAGAATCACAACCTTACTGCTTTTATTCCTTCTGCCTTTCGGCTTAGTGGCTCAGGAGAAACAGAACAATTTCGAAATCGCGAAAAGCATCGACATTTACAACAGCCTGTTGCGCGAACTGAACCTGAATTATGTCGATGAAATCAATCCGGGCGAACTGAACGAAGCCGCCATCGATGCCATGCTTCAAGGTCTCGACCCTTACACGGTCTTCATTCCCGAATCGGAAATTGAAAATGCACGTTTCATCACGACGGGTGAATACGGTGGCATCGGCGCCTTGATTCATTATGATGGCGAATACACCGTGATTTCCGACCCATATTTCGGTTGGCCGGCACAAAAGGCTGGTTTGCAGGCGGGCGATGTCATCCTTTCGGTGAATGGTGTCGACACGCACAAAAAGAATACTGCCGAAGTGAGCGAATTGCTTAAAGGTCAGCCGGGAACGGATGTCGTACTCAAAATCCGCCGTTATGGTCAGGACAAGCCGATTGAAAAATCTTTGAAACGCGAAAAGGTGAAAATCGATAACATACCTTATTATACTGTGTTCGATAACGGCATTGCTTATCTTTCGCTGAGCGGTTTTACGCGTGATGTGGCTTCGGAGATGAAGGCAAAACTGGTCGAAATGAAGAAAAACCACGAATTGAAGGGTTTCATCCTCGACTTGCGTGGCAATGGCGGTGGCCTGTTGGATGAAGCTGTCGATATTGTCAACTTGTTCATTCCCAAAGGAAAACCTGTGGTTTCGATGCGCGGCAAGGCGCAAAACGCTTCCGCTCTTCATGCCACCAACAATGCGCCTCTCGATGAGGAAATTCCGTTGGCCATTCTCGTTGACGGCGGTTCGGCTTCGGCCAGCGAAATCGTTTCGGGTGCCATTCAGGATTATGACCGCGGTGTTATCATTGGTCAAAGGACTTTCGGTAAGGGCTTGGTTCAGAATATATTGCCTTTGAGTTACAACACTCAGATGAAGGTTACGATTGCCAAATATTACATTCCAAGTGGCCGTTGCATTCAGGAAATCGATTATTCGCACAAGAAGGATACGGTGAACGTCAAGAACGATAGTCTTGGCAAACCTTTCAAGACCATGGGTGGCCGCACCGTTTACGAAGGCCACGGCATCATGCCTGATGTGAAGGTCGAACGCGACACTTTCGCCACCGTCACGGCTTATCTTTACGGCAAGAACTATATTTTCGATTATGCCAACAAATTCTGCTTCGAGCATAAGTCAATCGATTCAGCTGCTACTTTTAAGATTGATGATGTTACCTATCAGGACTTTATGAATTTTGTGAAAGGCAAGGATTTCAATTATACCACTCAAAGTGAACTGGCTTTGGAAAAACTGAAACAGGCTGCCAAGGATGATGGTTATTTCGATGAAGTGAAGGGAAAGATAGATGAGTTAGAAAAAACGCTTGCAGCCGACAAGGCCAACGATTTGGTGAAAAACCGGAAAGACATTGAGGAACTGCTTCGTAGTGAGATTGTTGGACGATATTATTATCAAAAGGGAAGGATCGTTGCCAACTTGAAAAACGACCCTGACTTGAACCGCGCCTTTGAGATTTTGCTCAATACCAACGGCAAGGACGAATATCATAAGATTTTAGGCAAGTGATGTTTGGATTGGGCAGTTATAGGGATTTAGTTCAGCCGGCTTATTATTTCGGTCTGCTGATGATGGCGGTAAGTCTTACACTTTCGCCTTTCCTGATGAGTGTTGCCCAGTTTTGGATGGTCGGCATTTGGATTATCGACGGTGCCGTCAACAAGGATTTTAAGGAAAAATGGCATCATTTCACTCATAATTGGATTGCATTGCTGATCGTTTCCTTGTATTTGCTACATGTTTTTGGACTTGTTTATACATCTGATTTTCAATATGCTTTCAAGGATTTGCGCATAAAGTTGCCATTGTTGGTTTTGCCTTTTGTGTTGTCGTCGATGAAGCCTCTCAGCAAAAGGCAATTCGATTTGCTGCTCAATGTTTATGTGCTTTCGGTTTTTGTGGCGACTTGCTTCAGTTTCACCCATTATGTCAGGCACGATTATCAGGATGTGCGCGAAATCTCGCATTTCATCAGCCATATCCGTTTCTGTCTGCAAATTGTGTTTTGTATTTTCATCACGGGCTATTATCTTCTGAAACGGCAGTCGAAATGGTGGGAACGCCTCCTTGAAATCATTCTGATAGCGTGGTTCTGTGTTCAGATTTACATTTTCGAGTCGCTGTCGGGCTATGTTGTTTTCTGTGGCAGCATTTTTGTGACTTTATTATATTTGATTCGGCAGTTGCGCCAAGGGCGCACTCTGTTTCTGGGAACATTGCTGTTTCTGTTATTTGTGACAGCATTTTGCGGTTTTAAGCTTTATTGCATGATGAAGCCAATGATGAGTGTCGAAAAAGTGGATTTTGCGGCATTGCCTAAAAAAACCGCCCAAGGCAATTTGTATTGGCACGACACGACTGTCTTCATCGCTGAAGATGGGCGTTATATCGGATTGTATTATTGCCATAAGGAAATGCGTGAGACCTGGCCCTTGCGCAGCCAGATGAAATTTGATGGCAAGACGCAAAATGGGGAAAACCTTGAGGCGACTTTGGCTCGTTATCTCACTTCAAAAGGTTTGACAAAGGATGCCGAAGGCGTGATGGCTTTGGACGATCAGGACATCCGCAATGTGGAGCAGGGCATTCCAAATTATATTAATTGGATTCATCCGGGCGTGAGGGCAAGAATTTCTTCCACTTTGTTTGAATATAAACTTTACCGCCACAATAATTATGCTAATGGTGGTTCCTTGTCGCAACGCATCGAATATACCCGCGCTTCGCTTTATCTGATTAAAGAACATCCGATTTTCGGCATTGGGACCGGCGATGCTCCCGATTTGTACCAGCAGGCCTATGACGAATTGGATTCGCCTTTGGATTTGAGCTACAGACGCAGGGCGCACAACCAGTATCTTTCTATTACTGTGGCGTTTGGCGCAGTTGGTTTGCTATTGTTCCTTGCCGTGCTGTTGCTGCCGTATTGTTCAAATAAAAAATATCGTACTTATTTGTACACCATTTTCCTTTGCATCATTTTGCTGTCAATGTTGCCTGAAGACACAATCGAGACACAAGCCGGAGTGACATTTTTCGCTTTCTTTGAAGCTTTGTTTTTGCTTGCCCATCCGAATAACGAAGAATTTGAAAATTGACATACTATGAGAAAAGAACAATTTGTTTCACCTTACGAAGTCTACGATAATCTTGAAGAACTGAACGCGCAAGATGCTGAATTGCTGCAATATGCTCACAAAGCGGCTCAAAATGCCTACGCGCCTTATTCGATGTTTCATGTCGGGGCTGCTGTGCGTTTGGCTAATGGAAAAATCGTTTCGGGAAACAACATTGAGAATGCGGCTTATCCGAGCGGTTTGTGTGCCGAGCGTGTCACTTTGTTCAGTGCCCAGGCACAATATCCAGGTGTGGCCGTTGAAGCGATTGCCGTGACTGCACACTCCGAGAAAACTCTTGTCGATGAGCCGATTGCGCCTTGTGGCGCTTGCCGTCAGGTGATGGTGGAGGTGGAGAAACTTTCACAACGGAAACTTCGCATTTTGTGCCAAGGTGAAACGGGTCCTGTGATGGTTTTCGATGGCATTGAGACTTTGATGCCATTCATTTTCGTCGATAAATTTCTTTGATCAGGCAAATGTAAATAGCAGATTTCCAAAGAAATTCCAAAGTGTGGAAACGCCGACGCCAAAAATCTTGCTGAGGTAGAAGTTCCATTTCAGTTTTCCGTTGAGCAGATAAACCGTAAGCGTGTCGAGACCTAAGCCGACAAGTGCAACGGCAAAGTATTTCACGAACTCAGTGCCAATCTGCGGGTTGTCGCTTTGGAAAGTCCAGATGCGATTCAGGAAATAATTGGTGGTGGCGGCGAAAACGAAACCAAGAATGTTGCTGAAATACTTGTTCAGTTTCAGCCATTCCTTGCAGATGTAGGTAATTCCAAAATTGACAATGACACCCGAAAATCCTACAACACCGAATTTCAGGAATTTGAGTAAAAACGCTTTGGTCAGTTCAATTTTCAGAATTATGCTTTTCAACATTTTCTTTTACTTTGCTGCAAAGGTAGCTGTTTTTTGGAAAATATAGGTTACTTTTGCACAAAATTTCGGTGATGAACGAAGTAAAAAACATAAGCATTGAGGAGTATGACTATCCTTTGTCCGAGGAACGCATTGCGAAATATCCGTTGGCAGAGCGTGATGCGTCAAAACTTTTGGTGTTGAAAGACAATGCGATACAGGAATCACAATTCAAATATATCGGTCAGTTTTTGCCTAAAGATGCCTTGCTGATTTTCAACGAGACCAAGGTAATCCGTGCGCGTCTTCAGTTTCTGAAAGACACAGGCTCGCATATCGAAGTGTTTTGTTTGGAGCCTGACGATGATTATCAGATTGCTTTTAGCAGCGTTTCGCCTGTGCGTTGGAAATGCTTGGTGGGCAATTCGAAGCGTTGGCGCGATGGCTTGCTTAGCATGAATTTGAATGTGAATGGGCAGAACGTTGTGCTGAATGCAAACCGCGTGGAGAAAAACGACCAGTATTCTGAAATCGAATTTTCGTGGACACCTGAAAATGTGCCGTTTGCAAGCATTTTGGAAGCAGCGGGCGAAATTCCTTTGCCGCCTTATCTTCATCGCGAGGCAGAGCCTGAAGACCGCGACCGTTATCAGACGGTTTTTGCGCGTTATGATGGTTCCGTGGCGGCGCCGACGGCGGGTTTGCATTTCACCCAGCCGTTGATTGCCGACTTGAAAGCTGCTAGTTTTCAGTTCGATGAAGTGACATTGCATGTCGGGGCTGGCACTTTCCGACCTGTGGCTACCGAGACAATCGGCGAACACGCCATGCACTCTGAAACAATCATCGTGCGCCGCAGTTTGATTGAAAATCTCATCCATCATCTCGGCAAAAACATCATTCCGGTTGGAACGACAAGTACGCGCACTTTGGAAAGTCTCTATTGGATTGGCTTGATGCTCAAGGAACAGGGACTTGAACTGCGCAACCTTCATGTCGACCAATGGTATCCGTATGAAAATCACGAGCCTCTGACCACGGATGATGCCTTGCAAATGATTCTTCAATATCTTGACAAACATCAGCTTACACGTCTCGAGGCAAGCACTTCCCTGATGATTGCGCCAAGTTACAAAATGCGCGTCATCACAGGCTTGATTACCAATTTTCATCAACCGAAAAGCACCTTGTTATTATTGGTTTCGGCTCTCATCGGCGAAAAATGGAAAGTGTGCTATCAGTTTGCCCTCGACAACGGCTTCCGTTTCCTGAGTTATGGCGACAGCTGCTTGTTTTTACCGTAAATTTTGTTTTTCAGCATTGAATTTCTATTTTTGCAAGTCAATTTACAAGTAATACGGATGGAAAAACGGTTCAATATTACAGGTCTTTGCGTTCCAGAAAAGCATTATATGGTGGATACGAGCGCCAAAATGGAACTGATTGGAAAGATGATAGAGAGAGGTGATTATTTTACCATCAATCGTGCCCGCCAGTTTGGAAAAACGACCTTGCTGAATGGTATTAGACAGAAATTCTCCGATCGTTATTTGGTGATTGACATGAGCTTTGAAGGTATTGGTGGCACGCCTTTTGAAAGTCAATCGGGTTTCGTTTCCACTTTTTGTGCGTTGGTAGTCAAGTATTTGGAATTCCTGAAAATTGACGGGAAATATTTGTCATTTTGGAAAGATTCGGAGATACAGACTATAAATGATTTGTCGTCAACCATTTCTGAATTTTGCAAAAACTATCCTTTGCCTGTGATTCTGATGATTGACGAGGTGGATAAAAGTTCTGATAACCAGATGTTTTTGGATTTCATCGGCATGTTGCGGAATAAGTATCTGGATCGCGACAAGGGTAATGATGCCACTTTTCATAATGTTGTCCTTGCCGGGGTTTATGATGTGAAGAATCTTAAGCTGAAACTTCGTCCGAATGATGAGAAAAAGTTCAATTCACCTTGGAATATTGCTGCTGATTTCAATGTCGAAATGGAATTTAATCCTCAGGAAATCAGTACTATGCTTTCCGATTACGAAAACGATATCCATACAGGAATGGACATAATGGCAATAAGCAATGAAATCTATCGGTTTACAAGTGGTTATCCGTTTTTGGTCAGCAAGGTTTGTAAACTGATTGATGAGGATCTGGATAAAATGTGGACGATTGAAGGTGTGAGAAAAGCTGTGAACCGTACCGTAAAAAGTGAAAGCACTTTGTTTGATGATTTGACAAAGAATTTGGAACTTTATCCTGATTATAAGCGTTTTATTTATTCGGTTCTGATGAATAGCGATGTAGTGTACGAACAGAACAATCCTATCATGCGTCTCGGTAAGATTTTCAGTATCATTAAGCCTGATGAAGAGGGTAAGGTTATGATTCATAACCTTATATTTGAGCAGGTTCTGTACAATTATTTTATTGCCGAAGAAGCGATAAGAAATTCATCAGCAAGAAGTTATCGGTCAAATTTCATTGAAAACGGAAAACTTTTGATGGATCAGATTGTTTCGCGTTTCCAGTTTTTCATGCATGAGGAATACCGTACTGAAGATGAAAGGTTTATTGAGAGGCAAGGCAGGTTGCTTTTCTTGAGCTTTCTGAAACCAATAATCAATGGTTCGGGATTTTACTATGTTGAACCTCAGACCAGAGAAAATTCTAGAATGGATTTGGTCGTGACCTACGGAGGTGAGGAATTTGTCATAAAACTGAAAATCTGGCATGGTCAGAAATATGAAACCGAAGGTAAGATTCAATTGTCTGAATATCTGAATGTCAGAGGTTTGGATAAGGGTTATTTGGTGACTTTTGATTTTTCAAAAAACAAGATTATGTGTCCAGCTTGTTGGGTTGATTTCAATGGCAAGCAGATTTTCGAGGCAATCATTTGATGTTGAATAATGATATTCTGACCTATTACATCATAAAGAACATTTTGGAACGATATTTGATAAAAAATAAATCATTAACAACTTAAATTAATTACAACAATGAAGAAATCAGTTTTATTCGGCGTTATGGCATTCTTCGCTGTCAGCGCCATGAGCATTCAGAGTGCAAACGCACAAAATGTCACGGTCAAGAAAAACGCTAAGACCGAACAGAAAGCAACGCTTTCAACCAACAAGGCTCAGGCTCAGCCATCCAGTGAAACAGCCAAACCTGCTGTGAAAACAAACACACAGAAGAAAGTCACTCCTGAAGAAATCAAAGCAAAAGAGGCCGAAAAGAAAGCTATCCTTGAAAAAGAAAAGGCTCAACAGCAAATGAAGCAGGATGTTAAGGCTGCTGATAAGAAAATGAAGCAGGATGTCAAAGCCGCTGACAAGAAAATGAAAAGCGATGTCAAGGCTGCTGACAAACAGGTTAAGAAAGAAGTCAAGAAAGTCGAAAAGATGACCGAGGCTCAGCGCGACGAGAAGATTAAAGCTGCTCAAGCTGCCAAGTCTACGAAAGCCACATCCGACAAGAAAGTCAAGAAATAAGCAAATTATTTCTTCCTACCCGAAAGCATCTCAGCGTATGTCCTGAGGTGCTTTTTCTTTTCTTCAGGAACGGCAATTGAGTCTAACAGGGCAAAGGCCTTGCGGTCGTATTCCAGCATGACGCGCTCCACTTCTTCCTTGACATGAAGACGGTCGTAGATCTTCTTCACTTCCGCAATCTTTTCCTCTTCATCGTGGTCGACGCGCATCGAGAAGTAACGTTGCAGGCGTTTTCTGTCTTTTTCATCGGCAAGTTCCAAGGCTTTCAGATAGAGATAAGTCTTTTTGTTGTCGGCAATGTCGCCGCCATGGCGTTTCCCGAACACTTCCACATCGCTGTAAAGGTCGAGAATGTCGTCCTGCAACTGGAAACTCATGCCGATATTGATGCCGAAATCATATAAGGCCTGAATGTTTTTTTCGTCGGCTCCCGCAATGGTGGCACCCATTTGCAGGCTGGTGGCGAGCAAAACGGCGGTTTTCAGGCGAATCATTTCCAGATATTCCGCAATGGTGATTTCGTCTCGCGTTTCGTAATTCAGGTCAAACTGCTGGCCTTCACACACTTCACGGGCCACTTTTCCTAACAGTTGAGCGGTGGCAATGCCGTTCTTCGTCTTCATGGCAAATTCAAAAGCCATCGCCAGCATGGCGTCGCCCGAAAGAATGGCAATGTTGGAATTCCACTTTTGGTAGACGGTTTCCATGCCGCGGCGCAAAGGAGCCTGGTCCATGATGTCGTCGTGGATTAAAGTGAAATTGTGGAAGGTTTCCAATGCCAAGGCAGGCCAGAGGGCATCGGTCTCGTCGCCATCAAACATGTCGTTGGCCAAAAGACAAAGCATAGGGCGTAAACGCTTGCCTTTCTGTAAGATAGTATATGAAATAGGTTCGTATAATTCGGCCGGGTTGCCGCCGAAATCGCATTTGCCGATAAATTCGGTGATGTCGTTTTGTAATTGTTTAATCTTTTCCATAGTGCAAAGTTACGGAAATCTTTTAAAATCCTTATTTTTGGTGCGAAATTTGTAGGTTTTTATGTTTGTCATTAGATTTTAAACTTATGAAATACGTGAAATTTATCCCTGTCTTGTTGCTCGGCTTCATGGCTATATCGTGCAATACGACAAAGAAACTCTATGAAAATCAGGAATATGACCAGGTGATTCAGCGTGTGGTTCCTGAGATTCATTCGGGCAAGTACAACAATAACGATGTCGAGATGCTTGCGGCTTCCTATCATCGTGCAAACCAAGCCGACCATCTGAAAATCCAGGCTTTGAAGGAGTCGGGCAAACCTGAGGCTTGGCCTGAAATCTATCAGCGTTATTGTGCCATGAAAGGCCGTAACGATGCTTTGAAGGATCTTTCGCCAGCCTTGAAAAAGGATATGGACTATGGCAAATTGCATCTCGATGAGGAAATCATCACTTCGCGCAATAAGGCGGAGAGCTATTTGGTTGCAAAATGCAATGTCCTGCTCGATAGCCGGACAAAGGAAGATGCTGAAGAAGCTGAAAAATACATCGCCCAATTGCGCAGGACGAATCCGGAAAACTCTCACATTCAGGATTTTCGCTTGAAGGCTTTGCTTCATTCTTCTGAAAACGTGTTGATTCAGTTTGAAAATGAGTACAAGTATCTCATGCCGGATGAATTTGAAACGGAAGTGAGGGACTTCGATGCTGACGAGTTTGCCCCAAGCCATGCCAATTTCTATTTGTCGGAGCATAGGAAAGTGTATTACGATTTGCTCGTGACGGCGGTTTTGGAGGATGTGGTGACAACGCCCGAACGCACCGATGCCGTTACTTTCAAGGAGACTTTGGGCGACAAGACGGCTGAAGTCACTGATAAGTCGCAGTCGAAGAGCGTGACGCTCAAGGGCCATTTGCGTTATTATGATGTCAATTTGGGCCGCGACCGTTTCTCTATCCCGTTTGAGGTGACTTCATCGTTCAAGCACGATTTCTCAACCGTGACCGGCGACCGTGAGGCTTGTTCTCAGGAAACATTGCGGAAAATCAACGAAAAGGCAGTGCCATTTCCAACCGAAGACAGCATGTTGATTGATGCGGCCAAGCAATTGAATGATTTGATTGCCAATGAATTGAAGAAATAATTAGGCAATTATATACCTTTTGACCCATATTTGTCGGATATGCCAACCGATGCAGTGTCCGAAGGGTTCAAACTGCACCCGCCCTATACCCGCTCCGTACTTCGTCCAATACTCGTCCATACTTCGCTCAATGCTCATCCAATCCAAGGGATTGGACAAGCTGTGTGTCAGGTTGTTACAAATAACAGTAGAAGTACAGTGAGGACCCTGGGAGGTGATGGGCAGCAGGCAGCGGAAACTCACTAAGTGGCAAATAAACTCCCTGTCGCGCTTTCTCCGCTTTTTGATGCTGCAAAGTCAGATAGAGAAAATCATTGTTTGCCACGAATTATCTTTGCTGTTTGGGTTTAAAAGTATATAATTAAGTAACTGTTCAAAATTAAACTTCAATTTGGATTTCGAGGTCTCGAGGCTTCGGGATTTCGAGATGCCTCGCATTTCCGCGACCTCGATGCCTCGTTTTCAATCTGTAAACTAATTTTGATCACCTACTTATTAGCCCCGCCGACCTCGAAGAGGTCATATTTCTGTTACCCTATACGAGCGTAGCGGAGTGTAGGGCAGCGACATCCATCATATATGTAGGTTATGCGCATACCCCACACTACGTATGGGGTAACAGAAATCGCATCTCTCCGAGATGCTGCCTGCCAGCTGGCAAGACTGCCCGAAGCGTCTGGAAAACCCATCATAAACCCCACAAGCGCACCGGCCATCTGCCTAATGCGCTTGCGGGGTTCGGTTTTTTGCGGACGCACGCGGTGCGTCCCTACGGGGCTTGCATAGTCTTTCATATCGCTAAAGGTGCCATTCGCCGAGGCTCATTTTGCCTTTAGCTCGGGACAGGCTGCCCTTTCAGGGCGCGGGCGTGACAGGCATGTGCCTACCCTCCGTAGCCTCGTGACCTCGAAG
>JAGHSL010000284.1 GCA_018065885.1 Candidatus Limimorpha equi | reverse complement strand
CAGGCTATGTATCTGTTGTGAAAATAGACGGCAACCTCAATATCGTCTGGCAGCGTTTCTGCCTTGAGCCGTACCTTCCGGTTCACGAAGGGAAGCGTATGGCCTTGCTCGACGATGGCGGCATTGCCATTGGAGGAATATATTCTGGCTACCGCGATGCCGAAGGCAATCTCAACCCGCCTACACTGTATTTTCTTTCCTTCACCGACGAAGGATGGTCAACTCCCGAAATGGAGCAATACATCCGCCCTTACCTCATCTATCCAAACCCAGTGAAAGACAGGCTTTCCATACATTTTTCACCTGACGTGAAGCCCAAAAGCATTGAACTCTACGATGTTTCAGGCCGTTGCGTGGCAAGTTCGCGCACGGCGGAAATGGATGTGGCAGACCTTCCTTCAGGGCATTATGTGGCAAAAATTACCCTTGAAGGCGGAAAGGTTTATTCGGACAAGGTGGTGAAGGAATGAACGTAGAGACGTTGCGCGCAACGTCTCCAAAGAATAACAAAATGCTAATTATTAGAGACGTAGCACGCTACGTCTCTACAAGAAAAAACATTAACATAAAACCCAATTTACAATGAAAAAGTACATTACCATTATTGTCGCACTGCTTCTCTTATATGCCGGAGTGAAGGCCCAAACTTACGACTCCATTGCCCATCATCCTGTGGGCTGGTATGCTGCCGAATTGCGTAACATGATGCAGTTGCGCGATGGGAACATTCTCGCCAATGTCCAATTGTTCAATGTGGATGAACAAGGCCACGGTATCGGCGATTACGGGAACCGTTTTCTCAAGATTTCACGCCACGGCGCCGTCATTATGGACTCCATCTTTATCGAAGACAACGACTTGAATTTCTTTTTATTACAACGGAATCCTTCTTCGT
Source organism: Candidatus Limimorpha equi (assembly GCA_018065885.1). Taxonomy (GTDB): domain Bacteria; phylum Bacteroidota; class Bacteroidia; order Bacteroidales; family F082; genus Limimorpha; species Limimorpha equi. Next base: position 9,495 of record JAGHSL010000284.1, on the reverse strand, counting down.
CGGGCGACAGCCACATTTACGGAAAGATTGTACGCGACTTTGAAAATGTACGAAGCGACCTGCACTTGCGTTTCTTCGACAGCGACCTCAATTTTGGAAAGGAAATCCAAGTTCCGCTGTGCGACACACTCATAAACCCGCTTAAGGATGCCTATTTCATTGATAATCAGAATGACATTATTTTACAATACAAGGTTTCGTCGCGTGGCGAATTCCATTTCTTGCGCGTTGGAACTGATGGTAACGTAAAAAATCATTCTGTCATTTCCGATACGTTAATTACGCACCTTACGTCTGGCTGCCATGTTTTTGACATATTTGATGATTCGAAATCGGAATACTGTTATTGGGGCAATGAGATCGATAACAATACTACATTGCATATTGTCGTATTAGATTCACTGCTAAACTACAAAGCAGACTTGAACATTGACGACCATTCCCCATCAGGAATATGGCTTACGCATGGAATGCAAGACTTGGTGTGTGACTTTGACGAGCAATCGTTTCTTGTTGCCACACGATACAGTATCTTCAGCCCACATAAAGATGGCGTTCAGGTCACACGATACAATAGAGACAACCTGTCAGCCGAAAACACGGCCCTGTTTGATACCTATCCTATTGTAGGTACTCCACCCATTTACTTTGGATGTGCGTTTCCTATCGGATTGGCGAAGGCCGATGATGGATTTGTCTACTTCTCGTATTGCACACAGGATGGTGTAGCAGGAGGAGTCGGGCAGGTGTCTGTAGTGAAAATGGATGCTGACCTCAACATTGTTTGGCAACGCTTTTGTCTTGAACCTGCCGGATACTCTCGATATGGAACCCAGATGATAACACTTGATGACGGAGGTTTGGCTGTTGGTGGTTATTTGTATAGCAATGTTCCCCTCACGTCACCTGAACTGTTTTTCCTGATTTTTGACGATGAGGGGTGGAGTGTTAATGAACCATTATCTTCTTTCCGTCCATACTGCATCTATCCGAACCCCGTGAAAGACAGGCTTTCCATCCATTTTTCACCTGATGTGAAATTAGAAAGCATTGAACTCTACGATGTTTCAGGCCGCTGCGTGGTAAGTTCGCGCACCGCTGAAATGAATGTGGCAAACCTTCCTGCTGGGCAATATGTGGCAAAAATCACCCTTGAAGACGGAAGGGTTTATTCGGACAAGGTGGTGAAGGAATGAATGTAGAGGCATAGTACGCTGCGTCTCTACAAGAGAAAACGGTCAGTTGCAATTTGCGGCTGGCCGTTTTCTCTTACGATTTACCACAATTTTTTGGCATGTAAAGACGCACGGCCGTGCGTCTTTACGTTCCACCAACATATTCAATCTATTTTGATGAACCTATAAAAGTTCCCAAGGGAATCGTGCAAAGGGAGGCGCATTGAAAGTAAACAACACAGCTTCTAAATGATTTTGTATTGCCGTGAACAAATATCAAGTGAAAATCATAGAAAAATTCAGCCGCCATTAATGCAATAATTCCTATTTTTGTAGGGTTATTCTGATTGGAAAAAAGAGAGGAAAACGATGTCGAACAATAAACTTTCTTCATTATTAGGGCAGACCGCTATTTACGGATTGAGCAGCATCATCGGCAGGTTCTTGAATTATCTTTTGGTGCCGCTTTACACTTACAAGATTGCAGCATCGACAGGTGGTTATGGGGTTGTTACGAATCTTTATGGTTACACGGCCTTGCTGCTTGTCATCCTTACTTTTGGCATGGAGACCACTTTTTTCCGTTTCGCCAACAAGGAAGGTGTTAATCCCGACAAGGCTTTCTCCACTTCCGGACTTGCCGTTGGCTTTGTTTCGTTGGTATTTGTAGTTCTGGTATCGCTGTTTTTGCATCCGATAGCCAATGCCTTGGACTATGGCAGCCATCCCGAATATGTCGAGATCATGGCCATTATTGTGGCTTTTGATGCTTTTCAAGCCATCCTTTTTTCGCGTTTACGTTACGAAAATAAAGCCATCAAGTTTGCTACGCTGAAGCTGTTGTTCATTTTTGTCAACATAGGCCTTAACCTCTTCATTTTCCTTGTGGCCCCAGGCTTGAAGGAGAGTTGCCCGAATCTGATGGGTTGGTATAATGTTGAATATCAAGTTGGTTATATTTTCATTGTTAATCTGATTTGTACGGCAAGCATCACTTTTGGTTTCATTCCTGAAATCAAGAAGTTGCGTTTTGGAATTGATAAGGACTTGCTGAAACAGATGCTGCGCTACACTTGGCCTTTGCTGCTTTTGGGCTTAGCTGGCATCTTGAATCAGGTGGCAGATAAGATTTGCTACCGTTTCATCGTTCCGGGAAAGGAAGGCGAAGTTCAGCTGGGCATTTATGGTGCCTGCGTGAAGATTGCCATGATTATGGCCATGATTACGCAAGCTTTCCGCTATGCCTACGAACCATTCGTTTTTGGCGGCAAAAAGGACGAAAATAGCAAGGAAATGCAAGCACAAGTGATGAAATATTTCGTCATGTTCACGTTGTTCGCATTCTTGGCAGTCGTGGCGTTTATGCCGCTTCTGAAACACATCATCAAATCCGACTATTGGGAAGGTTTGGTTGTCGTCCCGATTGTGATGATGGCTGAAATCTTCATGGGCATTTATTTCAACCTTTCGTTTTGGTACAAACTCATCGACCAGACTTGGTGGGGAGCTATTTTTTCGGCCATAGGTTGCGCGGTTTTGCTGGCGATTAACTTCGTTTTTGTCCCGAAATACGGTTACATTGCTTGCGCTTGGGGCGGCTTTGCAGGCTATGGCGTTTGCATGTTGCTTTCCTATTTTGTCGGACAGAAAAAGGCGCCGGTTCCCTACGATGTGAAAGGCATTTTGGGCTATTTCGCCTTGGCATTGGTGTTGTTCTTTGCAATGCGGTTCATCCATATCGAAAACCAGATTCTGGCGGTTGTCGTAAATGCATTGATCATGATGATTTTCTGCGTTGCCATTTGCTGGTTCGAAAAGGATTTGGTGAAAGGCGTGGTTGCAAAGGTTTGCAAAAGAAAGGCGTGAGTAGTGTTGGTTATCAGTTTTTCAGTTATCAGTCGTCAAATAGTCAAAATAGTCTAAAATTAAAAGGTTCAAAATTGTTCAAAAGGTCGTCCCTTCGACAAGCTCAGGGAGCAAATTAGTTTAAAAGTCAAAATAGTCAAATAGTCAAAATCTTTAAATATTAAATCTTTGAATTTTAAATCTCGAATTGAATTATATGAAAGTCAAAGTTGTAAACAAATCGAATAATGCTTTGCCGGCTTACGAAACGAAGAATTCAGCCGGAATGGATTTGCGTGCCTATCTGCCGGATGGTTCAGTCACCTTGCAACCCATGCAGCGTGCCTTGATTCCGACAGGATTGTATATCGAAATTCCAGAAGGTTACGAAGGTCAGGTGCGTCCGCGCAGCGGTCTCGCTTTCAAGCACGGCATTACGGTATTGAATACGCCAGGCACCATCGATGCCGATTATCGCGGCGAATTGAAGCAAATCCTGATCAACCTTTCCGATGAGCCTTTTGTCATCAACAATGGCGACCGCATTGCGCAAATTGTCTTTGCGCGTTGCGAACAGGCCGAAATGGTTGAGGTTGAGGAACTTTCTGAAACGGAGCGCGGTGCCGGCGGATTCGGTCACACGGGTCAACACTGATGTTGAATTGAATACGGATTTTTCGGATTGATATTATGCATGAAAAGCAAATCCGTGTAAATCAGTTCAATCTGTGTTCGACAAATATGTTCGTGTTCATTTAAATGTGTTCATTAACTCCAAAATATGATTTATATTAAAATGTCTATCAATAAATTAAGGATATTTTTTGGCTTTGCCTTGTTGTTTTCGGTCTCGTTGTGCGTGGCGCAGGAAGATGGTCTGAAAGCTGATGGCGGCGTGGTCATCGACAAGCGCAAAAACGCCACTTATTTTTCCGATGGCTTGCAATGCAAATACCGTGAAGATGTGCAAGGTGCCATCAAGAATTTCGAGCAGGCCTTGCAGTTCATGCCAAACGATGCCGCCAGCATGTATGAACTGAGCGAGCAGTACGTAAACGCGGGCAGGATGGAAGATGCTTTCAGGAGCATCCGCAAAGCCGTTGAACTGGAGCCGGAAAACAAATGGTATCAGTTGCGTTTGGGCAAGTTTTACCGCAATTACGAAATGTATGACGATTTCGTGAAACTCTACGAAAAACTGACGGAAAAATATCCCGATGACATTGATGCGCTGAGCGAACTTATCGATGTTTATCTGATTTGCGAAAACTACAATCAGGCCTTGAAAAAAATCGACTTGTTGGAAAAACAGATGGGTTCCAACGAACTGATTAGCGAGCAGCGCATTGCCATTTATCAGCGTCAGGGCGACAAGAAGAAAATGATTGCCGAATTGCAGAAAATGGTTGACAACGACCCGCAGAACGCACGCTATTACAGCATGTTGGCGCAAATCTATATGGATAGCGGCGAAGAAAAGGAAGCCCTCAAGATGTATGAAAAAGTGAAGGAAAACAATCCTAACGACCCATACATCAACGTTTCGTTGCTTGAATTTTACGAAAAGAAAGGCGACAACGACAAGGCTTTCAAGGAACTGATTTCTGCCATCCGCAACAAGAATCTGGATTTCAATACGAAAATCAACATTTACGATTATTGGTTCCAGAAAGCATCGGAAAAAGTGGCCGACGAGCAGGCAAGACAAGCCGGCCAGGCTTTTGTTGAGACCTATCCCGACAACAAGATTGGTTACATCGTTTTAGGAAACTATCATTTGAAAAAACAGGATTTCCAGCAGTCGAAAGATATGTATGCCAAGGTTTTAAGTCTCGATAGCACTGATTTTCTGGCTTGGCAGAACATCATTTTCAGCGAAGCGGATTTGAAGGACAACGAGGCGGTTTTGGAACATTCGGTCGCGGCTTTGAAATACTATCCCATGCAGCCTATTTTCTATTGGTATGCTGGTGTTGGCAGCGCCATTTTCAAGCAGACTGATGAGGCCATCAGGTATTTGGAAAAAGGCAGGAAATACTGTGCCGACAGAAATTTGCAGACAAGTTTCGACAGCTATTTGGGCGACTTGTATTATGAAACTGGCGAGATGGAAAAAGCCTTTAGTGCCTACGACAAGGTTTTGGCCGTCGACCCTGATAATGCATTGGTTTTGAACAACTACGCCTATTATCTTTCGCTGAAAGGCGAAGATTTGGACAAAGCCATTGAAATGGCCTCACACGCCATCGGATTGGAGCCGAAAAACGCAACTTATCTCGACACTTACGCTTGGGTGCTTTACAAGAATGGCAATTATAAGGAAGCTGAAAAACAAATGAAAAAGGCCCTTGATAATGCGCAAAATCCTGAAGGACTGTATTTTGAGCATTACGGCGACATCCTTTTCAAAACGGGCGACACGAAAAAAGCCATCGAAAATTGGGGAAAGGCGCAAAAGGCTGGCGGCTATTCCGAAAAACTGGAACAGAAATTGAAGGATGGCACTCTGTATGAGTAAGTTGAAGTTCCATATCGTTTCAATGTTTGCGTTGTTGGTTCTGGCATCGTGCGGTTCGCATCGCAAGAATGTGGCGCCGACTGAAACCATGCTCACCGAAGCCTTGATTCAACAAGTGGAGCAGAACGAAACGCAATGGAATTGGTTTACCGCCAAATTGAACATTCAGCCCGAATCAGGCTTGATTTCGAATCTTGGCGGACAAATCCGGATGCAGCGCGACAGTGTCATTTGGGTTTCGGTGACGGCACTTTTGGGCATGGAAGCAGTCAGAATCATGCTCACGCCCGATTCGCTTTTTGTCATCAACAAGCTGGAAAACTCGTATGTGAAGGAATCGCTCGACATGCTTAAAATGCGTTTTGGAACGGACATTAGGTTTTCGGATATTCAGAACACGCTGTTAGGTAATGGTTTATGGATGCTTGGTAAAGGTGAAAAAACGCGCGAATTGGACAATCCGTATTACAAAATCAGCAGTTCGTCGAATTATGATGAAATTTGGGTTGAACAGCAACATTTCCGCACGGCAAAGACTCATTTCGTTGACCGTTTTTTCCAAATGAGCACCATTTACGGCGGTTTCGAAACCTTCGGCACAAATTTGATTCCGACAGAAATCAGCCTCGATTTAAAAGGAATGTATACTTTTGCAGGCAAAATGAAGTATTCTTCGGTGACGCTCAACGAAACGACTTCATTTCCCTTTAAAATCACCTCAAAAATGCAAAGGACAAGATTATGAAAAAATACCTCATTTGCCTGTTGTTGATGGCTTTTTCGCTGGCGGTTTATCCTCAGAAAAGCAAAGCCAAGTTGGAGAAACAAATCGCCAATTTGGAGCAGGAAATCGCTACGGCCAACAAGTTGCTGAAAGAGACTTCGAAAAACAAGCAAGCCACACTGAATCAGGTCAATTTGCTCGATAAGAAAATCAAGCAGCGTGAGGAACTTGTGAAGGCTTACAATGAGCAGATTGCCGTTTTGGATGATGAAATCAGCAAAGGCCAAAGCAACATCAAAGCCTTGAATGGCGATTTGAAAAACCTGCGAAAGGAATATGCCCAGATGATTGTCTTTGCCAACAAAAACCGCAGCCATTACGACAAGCTGGTTTTCCTTTTTTCCGCCGACGATTTCAACCAGGCTTTCAGGCGTTTGCGTTACATACGTCAGTTTTCCGATGCCCGAAAGACCAAAATGGATCAGATTGCTTCAACCGAAAGACGCATCAGCGGCGAGGTGGAGGCAAGCCGGAAAGCCCGCGAGCAGCAGGCTGCCCTTTTGCAAGGCGAAAAGGAACAAAAAGCCGCTTTGCAAGGCGAAAAGGAAGACCTGAACACGCAAGTGAAACAGTTGAAAAAGCAGGAAGGAAACTTGCAGCAAGACATCAAAAACAAGCAGAAACAGGCCAAAAAACTTCAAAAGGCCATTGATGACATCATTGCTGAGGAAATCCGAAAGGCAAACGAAAGGGCCAAGAAAGAAGCCGAAGCCAAGGCAAAAGCCGAGGCCGAGGCCAAAAAGAAAAAAGGCAATGCAAATGCCAATACGAAGCCGGATGTTCCTGCCGGCGGCAACAAAAACATGGCGCTTACACCTGCAGAAATGACCCTTTCGGGCAATTTCGCCAACAACAAGGGCCGATTGCCTTGGCCGGTCGAAAAAGGTTATGTCTCATCATCGTTTGGAAAACACGCATCTGTGGTTTCAGATAAGGTCGTCGTCACAAACAATGGCATTGACATTGCGGTCAGCGAAAACAGTCAGGCAAGGGCGGTGTTTGATGGAATGGTGGTCAGTGTCAACAAGTTGACGGCTTCGAATACGGTCATCATCATTCGTCACGGTGATTATTTTACGGTTTATTCCAATATCGAGGAAGCCGCTGTGAAACGTGGCGATAATGTGAAGACAAAGCAGAATCTGGGTAAAATTCATACAAACAAGATAGAAGGCAAGACCGAATTGCATTTCGAATTGCTGAAAGAAAAAGACAGACTGAATCCTGAAAGTTGGCTGGCGAAATGAGGAAAGTGGAAAGTTTGAAAAGTGTTAAAGTGGAAAGTAGGGACGCAATCTTGCGTCCGAAAGTGGAAAAGTGAAAAGTTTGGAGTTGGGAGGAAGGATTTGGGCACACGTCCGCCCTGAAAGGGCAGTTTAAACAAGCAAAGGGCAAAGTGAGCGGCAGCGAGCGACACCCTTTGCGAAATAAAAAGGTAGAGACGCGATTCATCGCGTCTAATGATTGCAGCAAACGGTGTAAATAACGCCCTGAAAGGGCAACTTAAAAATAGCAAAGGGCAAAGTGAGCTTCAGCGAACGGCACCCTTTGCGAAAAAACGAAAAATTATGCGTAAAAAATTGATTATATTGTTTTTAGGTTTGTTGGTATTGATGGCAGGTTGCAAGGCGAAGGAAGTCCCTGGACGCCGTCGTGCGCCAAGGCATTGCAACACATGTACGAAATGGAGTTACGTTCCTCAAAAAACCATCGACTATGAAGCCTGAAGAACTTGAATTGTTAAAGAAGTATTTTCCCGAAGCATCGGTGAAAGGTGTGGCGGCCATGTTTGATGCCCGAAAATTCAGAGTGGAAATCAAATGGCCAAGGTCAACCAAGTTAGGCGATTTCCGTCCGCCGCAACGCAAAGGCGACATTTGCCACATTACCTTGAATTGCGATTTGCATCCCTATCAGATGCTGATTACATACGTTCACGAAGTGGCGCATTACGATGTGTATCAGCAATATGGCAGAAAGGCGCAGCCTCACGGCGAGGAATGGAAACATATCTACAAGGCCTTGATGCAACCTTTCCTGACCACAGAAATTTTTCCCGAAGATGTCCTTCAGCAACTGAATCAGCATTTCCAAAACCTTTCGGCCAGCACTTGCACCGATTTTGACTTGATGAAAGTGCTGAAATCGCACGATGAACGCAAATCGAACAAAACTCTCGTTGACGATTTGCCTGAAAATGCACGTTTCTTAGCACCCAACGGCATGGTTTTCCGCCGTGGCGAAAAACTGCGCAAGAACTACCGTTGCTATTGCGAAACCAATGGAAAATCGTATTTCGTGAGCGGATTGCTTGAGGTGGAGGTTTTGTGATGCGAAGCTTTTCGCCTTTGTTGTTTGTTGTTGTTTAGTAATTCAATCCAAAATGCCAAAGTGGGATGATGTTGTCGATTCCATATTCGATGTCGTCTTTCACAACGAAGCCAACTGCGGAAAAAAATCCGCAAGATTTGCAAAAATTGCGGAAAAAAATCCGCATTTTTAGATGTTGTGAATGAAATACATTCTTTTAAAGCCCGATAAATGATAGATAAGCCATAGATAGACATGTTTTTATTACATTGTTTATCAATGATTTAAAAATAGATATTTCAATTTTTTGATAGATATGGCCTCTTTGGGGTCTTGACAAAGGTTTTTCCGTTGGGTTTTTCACATAATTTTGCAAGTGAAAAATCGAATAGTGATGAAAGCATTAAAAATTTGGATGTTTTGCCTGTCCTTTTTCGGAATTTTGTCGGTGACGACATCGTGCCGCAACGAAGCGCGTCATTTCGGAAAAGCGGACTTCTTATATAAGGAAGGCAGCGAAAAACGCCATCAGAAGCAGTCGGAGGTGGCCGCCGAATTGTTCAGTCAGGCCTTGTTGGAAATCGAAAAATGCGATGCCGGAAAGGAAGACGTGTTGCGGCTGAAAGGAAAAATTGAGGATGATTTGGGCGTGATGTATTGGATTCACAATATGAACGAAGAGGCTTTGCCGTTGCACGAGGATGCGCTGACTATTTTCCGCAAGACCAACGATTCAGTCTCTTTGGCCCAGGCTTTGAGAAACTGCGGCAGGGCTTCGGCTTCCCTGCAAATGCTGCCCGAGGCGCAAAACTATTACGAAGAAGCCTTGCAAATAGCACAAGCCGTTGAAAAAGACAGCCTTA
>JAGHSL010000215.1 GCA_018065885.1 Candidatus Limimorpha equi | reverse complement strand
CTCTTCGAGGTCAAGAGGGACGAATAAGTAAGTGAGCAAAATTAGTTTACATATTGAAAACGAGGCATCGAGGTCGCGGGAATGCGAGATTACGAGGCATTCCGCCATCCCGAAGCCTCGCAGTCTCGAAATCCCGTGTCCTTTATAATGTAATTTATATCTGACCACCTACTTAATATATAGTTGTCCAAAACAGTTTCAGAAATCGCGTTTACATTTGATTTTTCCCTAATATTGCAGTCCAAATGAAAACGATAGCACACATCCATAGCGAGTTTCCGACCAAGTTCGGTGTTCCGCGCCAAAGCGGCATCATCGAAAGTCTGAAAGCCACCATTGTCTTTGAACCTGAATACCGCAACCCCGATGCATTCCGTGGTTTGGAGGATTTTTCCCACATCTGGTTGATTTGGGAGTTCTCGGAAGCGGTCCGCGACGATTGGTCGCCCACCGTGCGTCCGCCACGTTTGGGCGGCAACACACGCAAGGGCGTTTTCGCCACACGCTCGCCTTTCCGTCCAAATGCCATCGGACTTTCGTCGGTAAAATTAGACAAGATTGAAATCGACCCGAAACTCGGTCCCGTGCTGCACGTTTCGGGTGCCGACCTCATGGACGGCACGCCTATTTTCGACATCAAGCCTTACATTGCCTACACCGACAGCCATCCCGAAGCCATCAGCGGCTTCGCCACACGACCGGCAGAATATCTTTTGGAAGTCGATTTCCCTACGGCATTATTGGAGCAAGTTCCTGAAACGCAACGTAAAAGTCTCATCGAAGTGTTGGCACACGACCCAAGACCCCAATACCAAAACAACCCCGAACGCATCTACGGGATGGCATTCGGGGCTGTCGAAGTCAAGTTTCAGGTGAAAGACACCCGTCTGACTGTTATTGATGTGCAAGCTACACCATAAATCTTATTCCATGATTTTGGCTTCTTCCACTTGGAGGATGCTCTTGTCGGAATTGTTGTAAACGTAAGCAATGATATAGCAATTGGAAGCATCGAAAGCTTCATCAATTAGTGCGTCATATTGTTCCGTTATGCCGATAGCGTCAAACGCTACAGTCTCTCCCCAAGTTCCATTCAAAGACTTGCGGAACACATGACGGTGAACGTAATCTTCAACGAGACCGGAAGTAGTCACCTGTTTACCGACGATATTGTCTTCCATCAAGCAGACAACAAGACTGAGATCATCGTCAATGTCGACCAGTTCCCTCAAATTGACTTGAACATTAAGCGCACGTGTATCAGGGTTGTAAGTGTTAAAGAGCTTGATAGCGACGACAGGATCCTTATCCAGTTCTGCGATAACGGCTGATCCCCATTGTCCTGAATTGACGCCAATGTTGCCTGAATACGGGATGCGGTTCACTGTGCCGATAGGATTCACATCGAAGCCGAAGAAGCTATACCATTCGTCGCCTTCGTCAGTTGTGAAATCGGGGAAAGTGCCAACAGGTTGGGCCAAGTAACCGGCATGGACACCCAAAACGATAAGCCGTCCCGGATAATCCTCCTGCAAGTCGAGGGCGACCTGAGCGGCAGCCGGGCAGTTGATGCAACGCACGCCCGTATAGTCTTCCAACAGCACCTTCTTTCTGACAAGATCTCCAATGATGAAATCAACTATGACAGTATACTCGCAAGTAGAGCCATTGGCAGCGGTTACGGTGTAAATTACAGGTGCAGAAAAGTCTTGGGCTTCGCCCGAGGCCGGATTGATGGTAGCACCTTCAGAGACACGAATCTCAGGAACCAAATTGGTGACATCCGTATCACGCGGAACACCTGCAAAGACTGTCTTTTCCACATTGTCGACATCTGCCGTGACAAAAATATCAGGGAAACGGAATTCCAGAATATCTTTTCCATCATCCGGATTACTGCTTTGCACCATAACGGTATAGACCGCCACATCTCCATTATAGGCGGTCACGGTGTATTGCTTTGGTTCGGAAAAATCCTGAGCTACGCCCGAAGCCGGTTCGATGGTGGCATATTTGCAAATCTCTATTTCAGGCGTGAGATTCGTTATATCCGTGTAATCCACGCCTTCTTCCATTGTGAGTATAACGGTCTTCAAGCCGCTGTTGACAAGACCTTCCACATTGTTGATGGTAAAACGATGAATGACATTGTCTCTTTCGTCGCTTTTCAGATAAGGTTCATCAACTTTATCGCAGGCACTCATGGCAAACAATGCCACAATGGCCATAGTCAAAATATTTCTAAATTTCTTCATAACGTTATTCATTAAAAGCTTGTTGTAACAGTCAAAGTCACGCCTGATGAGGCAGGAACGAGACGGCATACACCGCCCACGCAGAGCATACCTTCATTCTGGCGGCCCGCCGTGATGGCGATGCGGGTGGCATCCTTGGTATAACCGCCCATCACCGTATAATAGTGTTGTTTGTAGTCATCGACAGGATTGCCGTAGTTCCACTTGTCGGAGACGGCGAAGAACCAGTTCGGGGCAAAGGTGTATTCCAGCAAAGCCGAAGCCCAGTTGCCAGCCTTTTTGTAGTTGTTCACCTCGGTTTCTTCGATGTTTTCATACTTGTCCTTATCCCACAAGCCCTGCAATTCGAGACGCAGGCTGTGGTTGTCGCCGAAGCTATACGTCACATCCACAATGCCAATCTGACTCTTCACAGGATCCATGCCGGCATGACCTTCGATAGTGGCGATGTCGTAATAGAGGTTGACATATTCGGCATTAAACTTCCAGTGCTTGTTGAACTTATGTTCGGCAGCGAAATTGATGTCATGGAAGAATTTCTTATCACCGATGCCGAAGAAAGGCGAAGTGTAGCCCAAAGTGCCGTTGGCATCGTTGAAGCCCGTAGTGCCATCCACATAATTGCGCACGATGTCGTTCACCTGACTCATGTTCAGGCAGAGGCTGGTGCCATACTTGCCGCCCAACCATGTGCCCTTAGGGATTTTATAGTTCACCTGGAACTGACCGGCCATTTCACCATTAGGTTGCGTTGCGTAAGGATAGAGTGAAGAAAGGCTGTAGCTGTGCATTCTGTTGATAGGCGGGATGAAGTTGATGTCGAGCACGCTGCCCTCAGCGGCATAGTCCGACTTGAAGCTCATGTTGTCGACACGCTTCACCTGCAGCGAAATGCCTAAGCCTTTCTGTGCATACGACAGGTTGGCGAGGAAAGCCTGACCTTCCTTGAAAATGTAATTGTTGATGTACGACGGGTCGTTCATCTTGTAGGCATATTCCGTCGACAAGGCGAAACGGCCATAGCTGAAATTGGCGCGGCCTGCGAAAGCAGCCACGTTTTCAGGCATGTTGTAAGTCGTGTTGAAATTCGGCTGGTACTTGCTGACCATGCTGGCACCCAAGACCGTACGGAAACCGGCATCCTGCAACTTGCTGATGCTCTGGTTGATGTCCCATTCCACATCGCCACCACGGACAATGCCACGGTTCTTGTCATATTTTTCCCAGAAGAAACGTTGACTCCCGTAAAGGCCCTTCACGGTAACGCCATCGAACGGACGGTAAACAACGCGCATACCTTTCAGTGCGTTGTCGTAGCCGAGCGTCCATTCTTCATAGGAACGGAGCACAAGGCCATTGCCAAACTGTTCATAGAAATCGCCAATGGTGACGCCAATCTGACCATTGTCGTAGGTAGCCCATGCATTGGCAAAGCCGAGTCCCTGCGAACGGGCATCGAAACCTGCAAGAGGCGTGAGGCAAGCCTCATTGCGGATGCCTGCCGAAAAATTGCCAAGCGTGTAGTTCACCTTGCCGAAACCGTTGATGCCCATACGCTTGCCATTCAAATACTCTTCGGTGATACCGAGCTGATTATCAATGCCGTAATACTGGGCATCGACCTGAAAACTGCCGTTCACAGTACTCTCGCCGATGTTGAGTCCCTGTGAAAACGACTTTAGTCCCAGCACGCACAGTGCCAGGACTAAGAGGATAGTGATTCTACGCATAAGCCTTATTTTGCAATTTTCTTGATTTCCTTATAAAGTTCGTTTTCCGAGCCATCGATATAGCCTGAATGTTGGTAGACAATCTTGCCATTGCCATCGATGAGGAAGGTGTGAGGCGGGTTGCTGACGTTCATGGCGCGTTTCAGGTCGCTGTTCACATCCAAAAGGGTTTCAAACTCCCAGCCCTTGCCTTCGACGAAAGGCTTCACACGTGACGAAGAACGCGAGTCATCGATAGAGACACTGTAAATCTTCACGCCGGTTTCATCTTTCCAGTCATCATACACATCATTCAAGGCTTCATGTTCCTTGATGCAAGGCTTGCACCAGGTTGCCCAGAAAGTAATGACGATGGGTTTGCCATTGTTGTTGAGTTTCGCAATGTTGACATCTTTCCCGTTGAGGTTCTTGATTGTCACATTCGGCAAATCGGTTTTCGATTGCGCGTGAAGGCCAGCCACTGCCAGCACCATCACAAAGAGTAAAGCTAATCTTTTCATGAGTTTATTGATTTGATAATTTAATGATTCAAAGATTTAAAGATTTAAAGATTTAAGATTCGGTTGTCGGTTTAAGGCTTACAATTACTGAAAACTGATAACCGATAACTGAAAACCCATATATTCTACGATTCAACATTCATATATACTTCCAATAGTTTGCAGTACCTTTCCGCTCTTATCGTCACATTTTTGATGCAGTTCGGAATCAGGATACATTCTCCTTCCCTTACACATTCCGTGCCATTTTCCCATTTCAGCGAAAAATTACCTTTGGTGCTGATGAGAATGACGAAAGAATCGAGGTTGGAGTAGTCTTTTTCCATCTCGCCATCGAGCTGCAGCATGTCGGTAACGAAATACGGACAGTCGACCACGGGCACGGTCTGATTGAGTTTGTTGGCAACGGGCGTCTTGAACGACTCCGGATTTTGGAAATCAATGGCATCAAGCGATTCCGCCACATGCAGCTGACGTTTCATGCCGGCCACATCGATGCGGTCCCAGTCGTAGATGCGATACGTCGTGTCGCTGGTCTGCTGAATCTCGGCCACCATAATGCCAGGTCCAAGAGCGTGTACACGACCAGCGGGGATAAAGAACACATCGCCTTCGCGGGCACTTTCGTGATTCAGCACATCCTGCAAGCGGCCTTGTTCCAGCACTTTGGCATATTCGGCACGGTTGAGGTCGCGGTTGAAGCCCGACACCAGTTCGGCATCCTTGTCGGCCTGCATCACATACCACATCTCTGTCTTGCCCATGCCGATTTCGCGTTTCGCAGCCAGTTCATCATCGGGATGCACCTGCACCGAAAGCCAGTCGTTGGCATCGATAACCTTTATCAGAATCGGGAACTGCTCGCCATATTTGTCGAAGACGGCATCACCGACGAGGTCGCCCATGAAGGTCTCCACCAAGTCGTTGATTTCGTCGCCTTTAAAATCGTCATTGAGGATTTCGCTCTGCTCGTCCCAAAGGCCTGAGAGGAGCCACACCTCGCCACAGTTCGGCAAAGGACCAAAATCCTGATGCAGAATGTCTTTTATCTTGCGTCCACCCCAGATTTTGTCCTTATAGATGGGCTTGAATTTGAAAGGATACAGCACGTTTGCCATAAAGGATGCCATTAAAACGCTGCAAATATAGGAATTTTGGTTTGAAATTGCTTTTATTTTTTGAAAGATACCATGATAGTAATTTCCCAGCCAAAACATTGAGGGATTTCTGTTGATGCCGATGGTTATCTCTACCGCTGAAACCGCTGACTTCCGCAGAGGATTTTTGAACCGAAGATTGCGCAGATGACACGGATTTTCAACAAACTACAGATTTTACGGATTACACAGATTAATTTTTTGAATGCGCCCTTCGACAGGCCCCTTCGACAGGCTCAGGGAGCAAAGCGCATAAATTGAAACAAATTGGCTGGTGTAAGAAAGAATTTACTCCAAAATTCACTCTTCGATTTTCCCCGCATTTACTTGAACAGACGGCTTGCCGTCGGCATCGTCCAGCGCGGCTATAAAGATTGATGAAAGATTTAGGCAATTATATATTTTTTGACCCGCTCGACCTCGAAGATGTCACATTTCTGTTACCCTATACAAGCGAAGCGAAGTGTAGGGTAGCGACATCCATCATATATGTTGGTTTTGCGCATGCCCCACACTATGTATGGAGTAACAGAAATCGCATCTCTCCGAGATGCAGCCCGACAATGGACAAGACTTCGGCTATCAACATAGGTCAAAAAGTACATAGCTCCCAAGATTTATGTAAAATTCGCTTCTCATATAAATATTTCGCAGGAATTGATGATTCACATACGACAATTTACGTTTTTCTTTTCAACGCATAGCAATATTTGCCTATCTTTGCGTTATCAATCAGAAATTATTATCAGTACTATTTGTATAAACGATTCGTTATGAACACCATAGAAATCATCTACAAAGCCTTTGAAAAAGCCTACAGAGTGACAACCGACAGCCGGAAAGTTGAAAAAGATGCCGTGTTTTTTGCCTTGAAAGGTGAAAATTTCGACGGCAACGACTTTGCCCTGAAAGTGGCTGAAGAAGGCATTGCCTCGCTTGTGGTCTGCGACAGAAACGACATCCCCGAACACCATAATATAATAAAGGTGGGAAACACCTTAAAAGCCTTGCAAGACCTCGCCCGTCATCACCGCCACCAGATGAAGGCCAAGGTGCTTTCCATCACGGGAACCAACGGGAAGACCACGACGAAAGAACTTGTCTCAGCTGTATTGGCCCAAAAATACAACATCATTCACACCGAAGGCAATTACAACAATCATATTGGCGTGCCGCTTACCTTGCTGACCATCAAGCCAGAAACGGAAATTGCCGTTGTGGAGATGGGAGCCAACCACCCTGGCGAAATCGACACACTCGCACACATAGCCTGCCCCGATTTCGGTCTCATCACCAACATGGGA
This sequence comes from Candidatus Limimorpha equi, assembly GCA_018065885.1. Lineage (GTDB taxonomy): Bacteria > Bacteroidota > Bacteroidia > Bacteroidales > F082 > Limimorpha > Limimorpha equi. The sequence goes on along the minus strand of JAGHSL010000215.1, from coordinate 3,096 downwards.
AAAGCTCATTTGGAAGGCTTCGGCAGTTTTGAAGGCGTTGTCAACACCAAGACGGAACTTTACAGATACATCAAGCAAAACGGCGATTTCGTTTTCGTCAACCGTGGCAACGAATTGCTTTGGAATCTTTCTTCAGAACAGAAACGCGTCAGCTACGGGTTCCATAACGATGCCGACTACCAAGTCGAGCCCGGCGAATGCAAGCCTTATCTCAGCCTAAAATGGAAAAACCGTTTGATTCAGACGCGGCTTGTCGGTGCCTACAATTTTGAAAATGCCGCTGCTGCCATTGGCATCGGCCAATACTTCGGCATTGATGATGACAAAATTCAAATAGCTCTTGAATCCTATCAACCCACCAACAGCCGCTCGCAAGTCATTGAAAGTGGCAAAAACCACATTATCATGGATGCTTACAATGCCAATCCGACTTCGATGCAAGCCTCGGTACGCAATTTCAGAAACATCTGTGGCGAAAACCACCTTTTGATTTTGGGCGACATGCGCGAACTGGGCAAGGAATCGGAAAACGAGCACAAAGCCATTCTCAAGCTGCTTGAGGAACTGGATTACAAGGCTGCCTATCTCGTAGGACCGAATTTCTGTGCTTATAGCGGCTGCAAGAGATGGTACACCTTTCCGACCGTCGACGATTTGTATCAATATGTTGAAAACCACACAATTGAAGGCAAAGACATTCTGGTGAAAGGTTCGCGCGGCATACGCCTTGAAAAGATTTTGCCTCTGCTATAAATTATGAGTTATCGGGGCATTCTTCAATCATCATATTGACATCCACACATATTTTGCGGACAGCCATAATGACAACATCTGGTGCGAACCGTTTTGAATCGGCTCAAATTTTATTATAATCGGCTCAAAATTCTATATTTTTGAGCCGATTATTTACAAAAAACGACTATTTTTGCACCGATTCATCACAACAGGCATAGTCATGACGACAGAAACTGAAATAATTCAATTCCTACATTACAACACCCCGGCTTCGCGTCAAGATATCTCCAACGCCATTAGCAGGCAGATAAGCGCTTCTACCACAAAACGGTTGTTAGCAAAGTTAGCCGAAGACGGTTACTTGGAATCCATCGGACAAGGTCCGGCAACGAAATACCGTCTGACACCGAAAGCACTCATCACCGCACCCATTGACATTGAAACTTACTTTACAAAAGAAATTGACGAACGAATTATTCAGAATTCCTTCAATTTCGAACTGATTGAAATCTTGCCTCAAGTAGAAGTCTTCACTGCCGAAGAAATCACGCATCTGAACGCCTTGCACCAAGAATTTGTCCAAAACACTAGCGGTATGACAGAAGCAGAATACCGTAAAGAAATGGAACGATTAGGCATAGATTTAAGCTGGAAATCGTCACAAATCGAAGGCAACACTTATTCCCTCCTTGAGACCGAACGGCTTTTGCGCGACAGCCAGATTGCAACAGGGAAAACCAAGGAAGAGGCCATTATGCTTCTGAACCACAAAGCGGCTCTCAATTTCATTCTCAACGGACCCGATTACTTGCAGACGCTCAGCATCCGCAACATCGAAGACATTCATGCACTTTTGGTCAAGGATTTGGATGTTGACAAAGGCATCAGGAGACGCAGAGTAGGCATAACCGGCACCAATTACCGTCCTTTAGACAACGAATTTCAAATTCGCGAAGCCCTCGACAGTGCCTGTCGGCTTATAAACGGCAAGACTTCCATCTTTGAAAAGGCCTTGCTGACACTGGTGCTTTTAAGTTACATTCAGGCCTTTGCCGATGGCAACAAACGCACGGCACGCATCTCCAGCAATGCCATTTTAATTGCCAACGGATATTGTCCCATCTCTTTCCGCACCGTCGACAGCATTGACTACAAAAAAGCCATGCTCCTTTTTTACGAGCAAAACAACATTTGCGCATTCAAAGACATTTTCATAGACCAATACGAATTTGCCGTGAAAAACTATTTCTGAACATCAGCATTTCTTCACAAAAGAATGACATTCCCGTTTCTCCAATTGATAGAGGAACATGAACATTCCTGGCTACAGGGAACAGAATAGATTTCGTTTATAAATCTTTTTGAAAGAAATTGACCAAAGGAAGATATTCACAGAAAACGAATCAATATAGTTTCTTAATTTTGCACCTCAAATCAAATGGGACTCATGAAAAAAGCAACAGTCATAGGTTTAATGTCGGGCAGTTCGCTCGATGGCGTGGATTTGGCTTTGGTGAAATTCAATTCCGAAAATGGGAAATATGGTTTCAACATTCTGAAAGCCACCACCCTGCCCTACTCCGCCGAATGGGAGAACCTGCTTTCGGAAGCCTTCCATCAAAAGCCAGAAGACCTGACGAATCTGGACAAAGCATACGGCGAATATTTAGGCAGACAAGTCCTGCGTTTCATGCAAGACAATGATGTCGTTCCTGATTTCGTAGCTTCGCACGGCCACACCATTTTCCATAAGCCAGAGCAACATTACACGCTTCAAATCGGTGATGGACTGACACTTGCCAAGGCATGTGGTGTTACCGTCATCAACGATTTCCGCACAGAAGACGTACTGAAAGGCGGTCAAGGCGCGCCCTTGGTTCCCATCGGCGACAAACTGCTTTTCAGCGATTACGAGGCTTGCCTCAACATCGGCGGCATAGCCAACGTCTCGTATGACGAAAACGGGCATCGCATTGCCTACGACATCTGCATTGCCAACCAAGCCCTGAATTATCTTGCGAAGCAGGAAGGTTTGAAGTACGACAAGGACGGTCTTTTGGCCCGAAGCGGAAAAATCGACGAAGCACTATTGGACAAACTGAATTCTCATCCTTTCTTCACGCAAAAAGCACCCAAATCGTTGGGCAAGGAATTTTTCGAGACCGAGCAGAAAGGCTTGTTAAAGGATATGAAAACCAATGATTTGTTAGCCACATTCACTGAGCATATCGCCATACAGATTGGCAAATCATTAAGTCATCTCCCTGAAGGGAAACTGCTCATCACAGGCGGTGGTGCCTTGAACAAATATCTCGTGGAACGCATTCAGCATCACACCAAACACCATATCGTCATTCCCGA
>JAGHSL010000183.1 GCA_018065885.1 Candidatus Limimorpha equi | reverse complement strand
CTTGATAATATAATGGTTAAGTTTCTTCAAAAGATACGGTTTTAAAAATGCAAAGGTAGGAAAATTTGTGCCATGTTGTAACTTTTCTTTCTTTTCGCCGTAATAGGAGTGTTTTTGATGGACAAATGGATGATTAGACTTAAGGACGATTAGACAGTTTGACTTATGGATGATTAGACGATTTGATTCAAAGACGGCCTTTTTTAGGACGTCATTCCCGCGAAGGCGGGAATCTCATTTTGACAACCGATTACTAACAAACAAAACATAAACGTATGAAAACAGGATTTATTACAACAATGCTGCTGCTTTTCGCCGCAGGAATGGCGCAAGCGCAAGACAATCAAGCCAAAATTGACGGCAACCCCAATGTGAACACCATCGTCGTGAACACGACGGGTGACGTGACCATTTACCAAGGCGACAAATTCGCCGTGAAATGGAGTGACGAAACGGTTCACTACAACATGAATTTCGAATTGAAGGACAGCGTGGCCTATCTTTCGGGCTCCGACGATTTCGAGGTTACGATGCCAATGCTGAAATATCTGGAAGTCAATTCTGCTGGCGATGTCGTTGCACGCGATGGAATTGTTGCGAAAAACATTTCCATTTGTTCAAACGGATCGGGTAATGTCGATTTGAATCTCATTTGTTCCAATATCTATTTGAGGAACAATGGTTCGGGCGATGTCACTTTGCGCGGCAATGCCAATGCCTTGATGATTGAAACCAAAGGTAAAGGGACTAACAATGCTGTAAAATTAAAACATTCTGTGAGTATAATCAATGGTTATGGACAAAAAGATGATGAATTGGCTGTTCTTAAAGTACTAAACGGAACTGTGAATCAGCATACTCCAAATTCGGAAGGTTGGCTTTATGAGACTAGGCAATTTGCAGAATTTATGGATGCAACTCTCTCTTGGACTTGCCAAAGATGTGCCGCTTTTACTTTTGAACGTGTAGGTAATGAATGGGCACTTAAAGGCGTTGAAAACATTCCGCAGGAGCCTGAAAATGCCCGTTTAATGCGCAGTGCCGCTCCATTTTTCAATCAGGAGCAGCACCGCAACCGGATCGTACATGAAACGGAAGGAAGAACGCAAGACAATCAGGCCAAAATTGACGGCAATCCGAATGTGAACACCATCGTCGTGAACACGACAGGTGACGTGACCATTTACCAAGGCGACAAATTTGCCGTGAAATGGGACAACGAAACGGTTCACTACAACATGAATTTCGAATTGAAGGACAGCGTGGCCTATCTTTCTGGATCTGACGATTTTGAGGTTGCGATGCCAATGCTGAAATATCTGGAAGTCAATTCTTCAGGCGATGTCGTTGCACGCGATGCGCTTAAAGGGGAGAACCTTTCCATTTGCAATTCAGCCTCAGGCGACATCGACTTGAATCTGATGTATTCCAACATTTATCTGAAAAGCAATGGTTCGGGCGATGTCACTTTACGGGGCAATGCCAATGCCTTGATGGTTGAATCCTTCGGTTCGGGCGATTTCAATGCCGTAAAATTGAATCACTCTGTAAGTTTTGTGAATGTCACAGGTAGCGGAGAAGGCAATTTGGGCAAGGTCCGCAAGATGATCTTTGTCCACAATTCCAATCATGATGCTGGTCAGATTTTGGACAATTGCGGCACTGCTACTAGTTTAGGCTCTCCTATCCATTTTGAGAAAGACTATCCGAATTGGCGGATAAAAGGTTACGAGCATATCAAAATCAATGATGATGTGGCAGTCGTGCTGAATGCAGCCGCTCCGTTTTTCTATCAGGAGCAGCTCCGCAACGGAAGCACGTTTGGATTAGATGGAATGGTAAAAACCATTGAGAATGATAGCGCAAAAACTGACAGGGAACAGCTTGACGAAGATTTAGGGAATTTGGTGAAAGACATAACTCAAGGCATGGTTAAAGGCAAACGCGAAAACTGGAGCGAGGAGCAATGGAACGATTGGAGCGACAGCCTTGACCTTCGTTTCAAGGAATATGAAATGGAAGCCAAGAAATTCGAGTTGGAAGCGAAGAAATTTGAAAAGGAAGCAAAGGAATTTGAGAAAAACATGCAGGAAAATGTCCAAGAGACGAAAAAAGGAAGCCATTTCCTTGAACCGAATTGGGCCAGCTTTGGAATTGGCCTGAACATGCTGCTGACACCTTCATTGAACCAGGATTTTGACGAAGGCTATGAATTTCTGGAACAAAGGCCAATGAAAAGCCTGTATTTTGAAGTGAATTGCTTTGGTGCGGGTGTGGCTTTCGACAGAAATCACAAATCCGGCATTTTTACGGGCTTTGGCTTCTCATTCAACAGGTTTTTCTTCAAAAACCCAATCGTTTTGGTGAACGACCCCAATCAGCTTTCGGCTTCATGGATTGATGAAGACCAATATAAAATGAGGAAAAGCCGTTTGGTGACGATGTATTTCAATGTGCCACTCATGCTTGAATTCAACCCGACAAGAGATTTCTGCATCGAAGCTGGCGTAACGGGAGGCATCAGGCTGTTTGCCGTAAACAAAGCGTACTACGAATACAAGAACGTCGAGCAGCTGATTCCCGACGCAAGCAGAAGAAACCGTGGTTTCAGAGAGAGGGATTTCGGACGCTACAGCACCAGTCTGTTCAGCCTTGAAGGTTCATTGAGAGTTACTTACGATGATTTCGGTATTTTCGTCAACTACGACATCCTGCCTGTATTCGACACGAACAAAGCCCCTGATTTGCACGCACTTTCATTTGGCTTCACCTTTGTGTTCTAAATGCTGATATGTTTGAATGAAGTCAATTTGTAATTTTATGTAATATTGAAAATCTGCTTTTTGAATGTATAGGTGAACGATAGTTTGCCTATACATTTTAATTTACGGAAAAAGGACATATTTTTAAGCGCAATTAAACTTGAATTTTGTACTTTTGCACCTCCAAATTTTAAGTCATGTATCAAATTTTTAAAGACCAACTCGAAAAGTCAAAGTTAATCCTCACAGGTGTGAAAAGGAACCAGCGTCTTGGAAGAGAATCTGGTGCCAGCGAATCTATTTTATTGAAGATGGAAGAAGACTGCAAGCGTTTGGAAGCATTGTCAGCCGAACTCGACAAGATGCAGGAAGAGGCCCGCAAGAAGAGCGAAGAGGCTCACGCTGCCATGGAAGTGCTGAAAAAACACACCCTGCAAGTCAAGAAATCCATCAAGGAAAAGTACGATCAGACCTGGTGGTGTAAGTTCGGTATCCCCGACAAAAGATAAATTGTTATCCATTTATTGAAAAAGAAAAAGCCTGATTTTCAGGCTTTTTTCGTTTTTATCAGCACCTTTTCTTCGCCTTTCAAAGTTGTGGCAAAAAGATAGGTTTCGTCGCCATCGGCAATTTTCAATGCTTTGCGCAACTCGGCAACCGAAAGCGGAAAATTCCTTACCGCAATGCTGGCTCTCTCTACTCCATCCAGCAAAACCTGTTTCACCTTTTTATTATAATGCGCCCAACCTTCCACTTCGAAAATGCGGCCTGGAAAGTCAGAAACATAATCATCAGAAGTGTATAAATTGCTGTTTTTATGCAATTTAAACGTATTGGTACGCTTTGCCAACGACTTGAAAAAGCCACCTTTCATAATTGCGGCATTGGGTTCATAAAGATAACGTTTCACGCCATCGGTCAAAGCCAAATTGCAATTTTGCTCCGCTTCAAAAGCGAAATCCATTTGCGGCTGCTGACTCAAAAGATTGGAACAAACAAAACGAATAGTGCCTTCAAAGCCTCTTTCAAGTTTGAAAATCAACTCTTTACATTCATTTGCAACCGCAACGATATGGGCTTCCTTCACATGATTCAACTCGCTCAGGGCTTTTGATATATCGAGCATTGGAGAAAGTTTAATCATCACGGTTTCAGCTTTTTCAAGCATGATTTGCTGCAATTGCACCACATCGGGCGTGCAATCGGAAATGGAAACGGTTTTCCGCCCGTATTGGTCGCGTCGCGCTGGGTCAATGAAAATGCAATCCATTGGTTTGCAATGCAATAGAAAACTTTCCGAAGTTTCGTTCCACACTTGAATCGGACTTTGCAAAACTTCAAAATTATGCCGCGCAAGTTCGCATAAATCGGGATTCATCTCCACATAATGCGCCTGCTCAAAATGCCTTGAAATGAAATGGCAATCTATGCCAAGTCCGCCCGTCAAATCGGCGAAAGTCTTGCCTTTCAATAAATTGGACTTATAGTTTGCCGTCGCTTCCGACGAGCACTGTTCAACGGAAAGATGAATGGGAAACAGCAAATTATCGTTTTCGCTCCACGATGGCACTTTCTTTTGCAGAATTTGCCGCGCTTCGATTTGCTGCAAAGCCAAAGGCAAATCGACATCGGCAGGCGCTTTTTTCAAAGCCAGTTTCCTGACATCAGCCGAAAGGTTTTCCTTGACATATCGTTGCGTAGCCTCATTCAACATATTACAAAACATTGTCTTTCAGCGATGCCGCGATTTTCCGTTTCAATTCAAGCGTCATATTTTCCGTGTCGCTGCGGCGTTCAGGGCGGTAAAGATTCTTATATTTGCAAGGCGCCAAAGAGAATTTCAGATTGCCAAGACTGCCAGAAATGTCGAGTCCCAGACGCGTCAATAGAGGCGAATCGGTGACGGAAATGTGGTAGCTGCAGGTCTTGTCCAGATTCTGTCGGCCCGAAGCCACGGCCTTGTATTTTCCAATTGAAATCATGAACGGATACAAATCGACTTGATCTTTGAAAACCGTCATCTGCATATCCAAACTGTCGATTTTATAATTGCCATCAGTGCTAACACCCAACATATCAGTGATTTTCGTAAACGAAAGCTGGTCGTTCACGGTCAAGTTCTGGCCCTCAATATCAGCTGCGGCACGCATTGTGGAGACCTTCGGCTGATAATTTGATTTGAGGTAAGTCTCGGCTGCAATATGAAATTCAGCTTGTCCGTCGAAAGTGCGCAACATTGGAACCAGCGTGTCGATGTAAGGAATCATCGTCAGCAAGTCGTTGATTTGTACGTCCAAAAGGTGGAAATCCATGCCGAGGAAAAGGTGGTTTTTGCGCGGCGATCGGTACATGGCCGTGAGTTGCATTTCGGCGGCCTTGTTGGTAAAACCGATTTCCTGCAAAACCAAAGTGCCATCTTTCACGGTCATTTGTCCGCCAAGATTATTCAGGTCGAAATTGTCGAAAATAGCATTTTTCGTCTTGACACCAAAGTAAAAATCAACGCCTTTTGGCACGATGAATGGATTGTCTTCCTTGCTGACAGTTTCGTCCATCGCCAACGAATCCGGGTCGCTGCCCAAGCCTGATGTCAAATCCATCAATTCATTGATATTCAAGAACTCAGAAGTCAACTGCAATTCACCTTTCATCAGATTGTCGTTATCTTCAATCCATTCCTTAATGCCCACAACGTTACCTTCCAAACTCATATCGGACTGCCCGATTTTCACGGTGCTCTTCTTGAAGCCCAATTCGTGAGAATTGAACAGGAAATCAATGTTCGGGACATAAATGGTTTCACTGATGCCATCAACTTGAACCTCAGCGTTTTTCAGCGAAAAATCAGCCTCAGGATTCCATTTGTTCAGGAAATCGTTTTTCGTCTTATCCTGATGCGCAGCCGCCGCCACTTTCAGCGATTCGGTATTGAGCAGATAGGCCTGCCCCATGTTGGCATCGAGCTGCTTGCTGTCGAAAGTAATGCGTGCGTTCAAATCCTTCGGTTTTTGCTTCGAAGGTGTCGTCACAAAAGTAATCGACGGCGAATTGGCATTGACCTTAATGGTATCATAAACGAAATCCAACTTGCTGAAATTCAAGTCGGCATTCAGGTTCATCTTCCCTATCTCGCCGGCAAAATCATCGGCGGTCGCACTCAGGGCGAAATCGTTCAACTTGGCATTCATTTCCTTACCGACTTGTGCTGTCAAATTGCCGCTTGCCAGCGCGATGTAAGCACCTTTGCGACTTTTGATTTTACGCGAAGCAGGCAAAGTGAGGTTGACATCTAATTTCGGCGCCACAGCGTGAATGGTGTCCATATCGAAAGCAAAGTTCTTGATTTTCAGCGTTCCATTGGCTGTCAGACGGTTGAGGTTGTAATCGTCCAAAGACTTCATCAAATCATCCAAAGTGAATTTTGCATTCAGATTGACATCGGTGCGCCCCTGGATTTTCATATTCTTCGGCAGAAAACTCTTAATGTCAGCCATCGGCAAATCGGCCTTGGCGTTGAGGTCAAAATTCAAGTCATCGGTCAAATCGTTGACAAAACCACTGACATTCAGTTTGGTGTCGTGGAATTTTGCTGTCAATTGAGAGACTTCGACATTCGATTTTTCGTTGAGATTCAAATCTAATAAAGCCTGCAAATCGACATCGGTAAACGGATAAGGCAGACTCGGAATATTCACGGAAGCCTTGTCGGTCAACACTTTGGCCGTAATGAGCGGCATTAAGGAATCGTTAAATGTTCCTTTCACCTGCGCTTCGGCGATGGAAAGCCTTCCGGCAAACTCCATGCTGCTCAACGAATTAGCGACTTTTTCGGGCAGATAAGTCATCACATCTTCGACAATCAACGTGTTGGTGTTAAGGTTCAAGTCCATGTTGATGTCGCCGTTTTTTGCCATTTCAACATCGCCATTAAGATTGATAAGATATTCATTCAGAGCAATTTGTGCATCATCAAGTGTGCCCGACATATTGTCGAGGTTGAAATGCAAAGGAAGCGTCAAATCCAGCGCATCGTTTTTCAGGTAATCCTCACCCAGATTCAGGCAAATGTCAGGCGTAGCCAGTTTCAGCGTACCGTCAATTTGGTTGAAATCATTCACATCGCCATCGAAATAAAGTGATAAAGCATTGGTTTTCAAGTTAATGCTTTTCGTGTTCAAAGCAAGGTTTTCGGCTTTCAAGGCCAAATCGGCATCAATATCGCTGTCCTTCATATTGCCTTTCACATCAAGATTAAGGCCATCGGCATTGGCCAGCATATTTGAGCGTGCATCGGTGTAAATGATTTTGGAGTTTTTCAACTTAACTTCTTCAAGATTAACAAGATAATTGAAATTTGAAGCCGTCGTATCGCTGTTTTCCGATGTCTTGAAAACATTCAGATTGTTATTGCCGTTTTCATCGGTATAAATGTTGACGAAAGCATTCTCCAGCACGCATTTCCTGACCACGATTTCATCTTCCTTCAAAAATTTCTTCAAATCCGCTGATATAATCAGCTTGTCGATATTGGCCAGCGTATCGGACGGTGAGCCTTGCATCGGGTTGATAAGTGCCACATTGTCAATCTCTACGCCGATGTTCGGGAAAGTCTTGAAAATCGTCAAGTCGGCTTTGCCCAACTGCACCTCGCAAGTGACAAATTCGGGCACATATTTTTTCACGAGCTTGGTCAGTTTGCCCGATGAAGTCACCACAGAAAACGCAATGACGACCGCAATGATGACAAGACCGACAATCGACAACAGACTGATTCCTATTATTTTAAGTGCTTTTTTCATAACTAAATCAATTGACTCTCACAAAATTGTGGCCGAAACCGTAATCATCTACATAATTGAAATTGTTGGGATCGAGTTTAGTAACAGTATATACTTTTGGTAAAACCGCCCCCATTTCAACAAGTTGATGTTCTTGAAGAAGCCGCGTGCCGTTCAAAGTCCAGGAAAAAGGCTGGGCTTCCGCTTCGGTGACGTCATCGGCAGTGTCCCAGGTTACACCCGTTCCATCGGAATCGTAGCGCTCGTAAACCGTGCCATCGCGCCATTTGCCGTATATCTGGTTGGCATCAACATCGGTGTTTTCCGTTGGATTACAAGAACTTACAAAAGCCATCAAAAGGCAGCCGATGATGAGAAAAAGATGCTTTTTCATAGTGTTTTTCATTTAGATTCTAAACTTATCGTTTCTATTGCTTTAGCAATTATTCTATCGTGGTCGAAGGCCAAAGGCGGCAGTTTTTCGATTGCAAACCATTGCAAATGAGCTGCATCGTCGCCAGCTGTGGCCGTTTTTTCGGAATTGTCGATGCCCCAGTAGGCAATGGTGATAGTGCGGTGCCGCGGGTCGCGGTCGGGCGCGCCAAAAGCATACAGCTGATGCAAATCGATGTCTTCCAAATGCGTCTCTTCCTGCAATTCCCGTGCCGCAGCCGCGTCAAGGTCTTCGTCCATCTCGACAAAACCGCCCGGCAAAGCCCAACAACCTTTGAAAGGATTGTTGCCACGCTCAATCAAAAGGATGTGCCAACTGTTATTTATCTTTCTGAAAATCAACGAATCAGTTGTAACACACGGACGAGGATATTCGTAGCAGTACATGATTTGATATTTTTTGCAAACATAATCAAAAAACAAGTTTTCAAGGAATTTTGTTCCAAAAAACGACAATAAATTGTGTATCAATCATATATTCCACACAATCTTCCAATTCAACGAAGACATTTACGGAAACATATCCGCGTGCGTTTCATCGACCGCATCCGTTCCGAAGTGAAACTCAATGGTTTAGAGGAACTGAAAGCCCAATTAGGCTGCGACAAGGAAAAGGCTTTGGAGATATTGAAAAACAGCCATCAATAAAATTACAATGTCGTTGCCAAATCAATCAGAAATGATTTGATTTCTGCATCTGATGGCGCATTCACCAGATAATCAACTTCTTCTGTATAATCAATATCATCAAAATAGGATAATTGGGAACGAAACAGTTTATCGGAAAACAAATCACCAAAAATCATTATCGCCCTGTCAATAATCTGTTGCAATGTGAATTTATCTATTAGCAAAAATACAAATTCACATAATCTTTCCATTTTGAACGTCTGCCAAGAGCATAAGCTTTCATTGCAGCTAAATCCAATAAATCGGGAATACGGATGACCTTTTCAAAATCATTCTTTGCCTCGATTTGAAATGGATACTGAAAAAAAGTCATCTTTACATTGTTAGCGATAAGATTCAACTGTTCAGTGACATTTCTTGTTATTGTAAAATTGACATTTGAACGGCTCAGTTTTTCGACATTTTTCTTGGCACTAATCATTGAAAACTTAAACAAGTCAAAATCAATGGAACGGCGATGACCAAGATATAATGCGATGGCCGTACCACCAACCAAATAGTACTCTCTTTTAAACTCCCGAATTACAGGGAGCAAAGACATCTGGTCATCATTCAATATCTCTCTGTGGAACATAACGGTTGAAAAGCAAAGTGAAATAGTTATAGATTTCGGGATAATAATTGCCTATCTGTCTTTCCTTGGCTGCAAAAAACACCGAAGCCACTTTTTCGATTCCCATAACAGTAAACAATTCCCTGACATCATCCATCGTGCCATAATTAAGAATAGTCTCAACTAACAGACTATCACTAATATCTTTTTTTGAGGCTA
>JAGHSL010000007.1 GCA_018065885.1 Candidatus Limimorpha equi | reverse complement strand
CACCGACAATGCCGCCTTACGGCAGACTGAAACTGAGGTTCTCGAACAGCAGCTTGTCGCCGTAGGCCTAGGTGATGTTGTTGGCTTCGATGACTTTGGCACCGAGGCGGTCGCCATTCGGGATGTATATTTCAAGTTTCTCTTCCTTTTCCTTCACGTCTTCGTTGAGCATCTTTTCATACGATTCCAGACGTGCCTTGCCTTTGGCGTGACGGGCTTTTGGAGCCATTCTGACCCATTCCAGTTCGCGCTCCAAGGTCTTGCGGCGTTTGCTCTCGGTCTTTTCTTCCATGGCGAGGCGGGCAGTCTTCTGGTCAAGCCAAGAGGAGTAGTTTCCTTTCCACGGAATGCCTTCGCCACGGTCGAGTTCAAGAATCCAGCCGGCAACGTGGTCGAGGAAATAACGGTCGTGGGTGACGGCAATCACGGTGCCTTTGTATTGCTGCAAATGGCTTTCCAACCATTGGATTGATTCGGCATCCAAATGGTTGGTAGGTTCGTCAAGAAGCAGAATGTCAGGTTCTTGCAACAATAAGCGGCAGAGTGCCACGCGGCGGCGTTCGCCTCCCGAAAGGTTCTTGACAGGCGTGTCGCCATCAGGACAATTCAAGGCATCCATGGCGCGTTCCAGCTTGCTGTCGAGTTCCCAGGCATCGTGGGCTTCGATGAGTTCGGTGAGTTCGCCTTGACGCTCAATGAGCTTGTCGAAATCGGCATCAGGTTCGGCGAATTTGTTGTTGATTTCCTCGTATTCCTTGAGCATATCAACGATTTCCTGCACGCCTTCTTCCACCACTTCGCGGACAGTCTTGTTGTCGTCCAATTGCGGCTCCTGGTCGAGCATTCCGATGGAATAGCCGGGCGAAAAGACCACTTCGCCGTTGTATGATTTTTCCTTTCCTGCAATGATGCGCAGCAAAGTCGACTTGCCGGCGCCGTTCAGGCCGATAATGCCGATTTTAGCTCCATAAAAGAAGGAGAGGTAAATGTCTTTCAGGATTTGTCTTGACGGCGGGATGACTTTGCTCACGCCGACCATCGAGAATATGATTTTCTTGTCGTCAGTTTGTTGTGCCATGTATTTGAATTGTTTAGTTTTCTTTTTTAATGATTTCCCAGTGACCGGTTTTGTCCGATCCTATATGTTGTATTAAACCTAAGTCCTGCAAGGCGTAAAGTTCGCGTTTTATTGTCCGCAACGAAACGCCAAGCAAATCTGATAGTTTTTGTGCGTTTACCGTGCCATCTTCTGTGCCATTTACCGTGCCATCTTCTGTATTTTTCTGCAATTGTCCAATGATGAGTCTTTGCCTTTCGGATAATTTATCAAAAGTGTTTTCGATGGTGTTTGCTGGCAAATTCTCAAGTGGGTTTGCTTTTGCATTTTCTGTTTGATAATCAGGTATAAATGCGCATAACTCCCAACTGCCGGTCTTATCGGAGCCAGTATGGCGGATTAAGCCTAAATCCTGCAAGGCATAAAGTTCGCGTTTGATTGTCCGCAGCGAAACGCCAAGCAAATCTGATAGTTTTTGTGCGTTTACCGTGCCATTTACCATGCCATTTACCGTGCCAACTTCTGCATTTTTATGCAATTGTCCAATGATGAGCCTTTGCCTTTCGGATAATCTTTCGAAAATGTTTTCGGCAGCATTTTCATTGTCTTTGGAACTGATATGCTGCTTCTCGTAACTTAAAGTCACTAACCAGGCATTTGCCATTTCCTCAAAATCAAAAGTCATGGTGGGGTAGTCTTTGATTTCTTTTCTGATTCGGGTATAGCCAGTGCCGTATTTTTCGATGTCGCCGACAAGATAAAAGGCTTCAGCAATCAACTTGTTACGCGTGTAGGCTTGGTAACTGTCTGTTTTCAGGGCTTCTACAGTCTGTTTGTCGAATAAGCCTCCAGGACTGAAAAAGGTGATTTTTTGGTCAAAAATCTTGATTTGAACATCAACGGGACTGGTATAGTCACGATGAATCAGTGTGTTGAGGACAATTTCGCGGAGGGCAGGAAG
>JAGHSL010000182.1 GCA_018065885.1 Candidatus Limimorpha equi | reverse complement strand
GGCGGTGGCTCGACCCACTATGTGCCTTGCCGTCAACTGAAACTGACCGTCGACAAGGAAGCCTGCATCCGCAATGGCATCGTCCCTAAAGATATGCAGGACAAGATTGTTGACGAAATCAGCTGGGACTTGAAATGTGGCAGTTACATCTACAAGAACGCCATCATGCTGCTCGACTTCATCGCCACCAACAACTGGGAACGTCCGATTTACTTCACCAGCTTCAGCGACATGAGCAAGGTGCTTGGCATCGACAAGTATTTGCACATGGAAGGTCTCTCCTACCGCTTCATCCCTGTTGTAGCCGAAGACTACCACAAGGGCTTCGGCGGCGTTTACCGCGAAGGTGCCTACGACCTTCTGGTCAACAAGGCAAGATGGGGCAGCATGAACCAAGATGGTGTGGTGCCTGACCGCGAGAGCGTCCGCAACGCCACCTTTGCACGTCAGAGCTACATTCGTCTGGCACAAAGCTTAGTCAATCATGCGGAATACGATTCAGCCGTCGTCGTGATGGACAAATACCAGGAATTCTTCCCGAACGAGAAATTCCCATTCGATGTCATGCTGTATCAGTTCCCTGAAATGTACTACGTTTGCGGTGCCGATGAAAAGGGTGATGCTTTCATGGAAAAGATGGTCAAGAATTACTCCGACAAACTGGTATTCTACGGCAAGATGAAGCCTAAATTCCAGGAATACTACGATGATGAAATCGGTGAAAGCCTCGAGGTGCTGAGAGAACTTTCGGAGAGTGCCGAGCGTTTCGACCGCACCGAGATGAAAGACCTCATCATAACGAAGACCAATGAATGCATTCAGCATTACTACAACTATTAAGGCTTTGAGCCGACACTGAAAAAACGCCATCACGATTTGTGGTGGCGTTTTTTGATAGCAGTTTTTATTACTTGTACTCTTGCCTCAGAAACTCGCAGTATTCAGACAATGACCGTTTCATTACATCACGGGGAATCAGCACGCGCCGATATTCAGCCACCAACGTAGGACTCATACTGCGGCAAAGGCTGTATTCCACCTCAGCTTTGTCCACAGATGGGCAAAGAATAATACCAACCGATGGATTTTCATTAGGACGCTTGTAATCGCGGTCAAGAGCTTCAAGATAAAGATCCATCTTACTGACAAACTCCGACTCAAAATCAACACTTTTCAGTTCCACGGCTACAAGACATTGAAGAGCCCGATGATAGAACAGCAGGTCTATGCGTTTGCGCTTGCCACCTATATTGACAGTATATTCATCGTCCATAAAGATAAAGTCTTTGCCCAATTCCAGCACAAACTGCTTCATGTGTTCCACAAGCGACCTGTGCAGTTCCGGCTCAATGTGTTTCTCCTTTAAGTTGAGAAAATCAAGCAAGACTCTATCCTTCAGCATATATTCGGCTCCAGGATATTGACTTAACAAAGATGGCGTCATCTGCTTCTCTTTGCTCATTAGGTTCTCAAATGTCTGATTGACAATACAACGGCGAAGTTCCTCCACATTCAAATGCTGATGTGCAGCATAAAGGATGTAGAAGATATACTCTTCATAATTCCTGCAACGATTGAGAATCTCGATATGGTTGGTATAGGTAGTCAGGCACAAAATGGCTGGTATTCGTGTAAATTGAAATTGTGCAATTGGCAATTGCACAATTTCTGAAGATGATACAGTTTGTGCAATTGGCGATTGCACAAATTCCAAAGAATCATTCTGTACAGATTGCATCTGCGCAATTGGTTGAGCTTCAATTTGTGCAGTTTGCAACTGCACGAACTCGCTCAATTTCAATTGTTCTACAATGGTATTGAATTCGGACGCAGAATAGGTTTCATACAACTTCACCATATTATACAAAGTCCGTTTTCCGTAACCTCTGCGCTTTGGATTATGGCGTTTCAGATAATCAGCCAATTCGCTCACCACATGATCGCCCCATTGAGCGTTTTTCAGGCGATTGGAAATATAACTTCCCACTTCCCAATAAGTCTGCAAAGCCTCCGCATTCACCTTGGCTATGGCGGCATTGGTGCGGGCAGAAATCAAAGTGTCAAGATAGGCAAATTCCCGCTCAAATTGAACATTATTTGTGACATCAGTATTCATCGAAACATAAAGAAAATAAATGCTTGTGGCAAAAATAATAAAATTTCAGCAGTAACATCGGAAAATCAACAAATTCACATTACCCTATCACCCATCCTAAGAAATCACCCAAAAGGATGGGGAAAAAAATGAATAGGAATAATAGTATAAGAAACATCCAGTTTTTAAACCATCGGTTTGCAGGACTATTTTCGTATTTTTTTGACAATTCCGAAATTTTGTCCTT
Source organism: Candidatus Limimorpha equi (assembly GCA_018065885.1). Lineage (GTDB taxonomy): Bacteria > Bacteroidota > Bacteroidia > Bacteroidales > F082 > Limimorpha > Limimorpha equi. Next base: position 5,272 of record JAGHSL010000182.1, on the reverse strand, counting down.
ATAATGTTTCCTGTTTTTACGAGGCAAAATGACAATTAAAAGGGCAAACCAAATACCGATAAAAACAAATGTTACAGTATCTGTGAAAATGTAATCAAAAAAGCGGAAAATCCTTAATGACATTATTGTGCAAAATATCAACATTGATTGAAGTACAGAGAGTGCTGAAGATGCATGATATGAAAAATAATCATCATCCCATGAACAGCCAAGCCGTGTGTAGGCTTTTGCATAGTAATTAAACAATCTGTAATAAAAGTAGTCAAACATTTCCCTTAAAGATTAAATCAGACGGCTAAATTATACATATCTCGGCTACTTCGCAACAAATACCGATTTTTTTGTAATATCTGAAGCAAACAATAATTTCACTTTCAAGAATTTTTACTACTTTTGGAGGTTTAAAACTAAGTTCTACCATGAGAATCAAATTCATTGGTGCAGCGCAGGAAGTCACCGGCAGCAAGCACCTGATAATCACCGACCACGGAAAGAAAATACTGCTCGACTGCGGCATGTTCCAAGGCAAAGGCCTTGAGACCGATGCATCGAACCGCAACACGATGGTCGAGCCTAAGGAAATAGATTACATCATCCTCACCCACGCCCATATTGACCACTGCGGCCTGATACCCTATTATTACAAGCAAGGTTTCCGCGGACAAGTGGTCTGCACCGACGCCACCCGCGACCTTTGCAGCATCATGTTGCCCGACAGCGGTTTCATTCAGGAAAACGATATGATATGGTTCAACAAGAAGCGCCGCAAGGAAGGCCTTCCTGCCCTTGACCCTATCTACACCGAGAAAGACGCCCGTGCCTGCATGGAGCTGTTCCTCAGCACATCCTACAACCGTTGGGTGTTCCTCGACAATAACATCAAGGTGAAGTTCAACAACACAGGCCACCTGCTGGGCAGCGGCTGCGCCATCATCGAAATCGACGAAGGCGGTGACATGACGCGCATCGGCTACACGGGCGACATCGGCCGCGAATACAACTACCTACTGCGTTCGCCCGAGGCATTCCCGCATTGCGACTACATCATCACCGAAGCCACCTACGGCAACCGTCTTCATGCTGACCGCACCAACGCTGAAGAACAACTGCTTAAAATCATCTACGACACCTGCATCGAAAAGCGAGGCAAACTCATCATTCCGTCATTTGCCGTCAGCCGCACGCAGGAAATCGTGTATTTGCTGAACAATTTCTACAACGAAGGCAAACTGCCTGAAAAGATTCCTGTATTTGTCGACAGCCCGCTGGCCGTCAATGCTACCGAAATCTTCCGTATGCATCTGGATTTGTTCAACGAAAACGTCCGTGATGTCATCAAATACGACCCCGACCCGTTTGGCTTCAACAGCCTGACTTTCGTCAGGGATGTCAACCAATCGAAGGCACTCAACGCACGCAAGGAGCCTTGCATCATCATTTCCGCATCGGGCATGATGGAAGCCGGCCGCGTGAAGCATCACATCGCCAACAGCATCGCCCGCCCGAACAACACCATCCTGGCCATCGGCTATTGCGCTCCTACAACTTTGGGCGCCAAACTGTTGGCTGACCCGCGACCGGAAGTGGTGTCAATCTTCGGCAACGAATACAGCGTTTTGGCCGACATCTACTCCATCGATGCTTTCAGCGGTCACGGCGACTATTCCGAGATGATTGACTACCTGAAATGCCAAGACCCGAAAAAAGTCAAGAAGGTGTTCCTCGTCCATGGCGAGCCTGATGCCCTGAAATTCTACAAACGCCAGCTGCGCAAGGAAGGCTTTGAAAACATCGTCATTCCTGAACCAGGCGAGACATTTGAACTGAAATAAACATACAAAACACAAGATAATGGCACAAAAACCATCCATACCAAAAGGCACCCGCGACTTCCTGCCCGAAGTCATGGTGCGCCGCAATTATATTTTCGACACCATCAAAGGCGTTTTCAAGCGTTTTGGTTTTCAACCGATTGAAACGCCATCGATGGAAAACCTCAGTACATTGCTTGGCAAATACGGCGACGAAGGTGACAAGCTCTTGTTCCGAGTGCTGAACTCCGGCGATTTCATGTCGGGCATCGAGCAAAACGGCGAGCCACTTGAATCGCTAAAATTAGCAAGCAAAATCACGGAGAAAGGCTTGCGTTATGACCTCACCGTTCCATTTGCCCGCTTCGTCACCATGTACCGCGACCAAATCGCCTTCCCGTTCAAGCGCTATCAGATTCAACCCGTCTGGCGTGCCGACCGTCCGCAGAAAGGCCGCTACCGCGAATTCTGCCAATGCGACGTCGACATCATCGGCAGCAACTCCATCCTCAACGAAGCCGAACTGGTGCAGATTGTCAACGAGGTTTTCACAAATCTGAAAATCAATGTTATTCTTAAGATAAACAACCGCAAGATTTTGGCCGGCATTGCCGAATACATCGGAAAATCGGATGCTTTGGTCGACATTACGGTTGCCATCGACAAGTTAGACAAAATCGGCATTGATGCCGTCAACGCCGAACTTGCCGAAAAGGGTCTGGAACCAGAAGCCATCGAAAAGCTTCAGCCTATCCTCTTCATGAAAGGCGACGTGCGCGAGAAGATCGCTCAGCTGAAGCCGCTGCTCGACAACGAAGTCGGTCAGAAAGGCATTGAAGAACTGGAGACCCTGTTCGATTACATCGACAACATGGAACTCAACATCGACACCGAGCTTGACCTCACTTTGGCCCGCGGCCTGAATTACTACACAGGCGCCATCTTCGAGGTGAAAGCCAAGGACTTCCCGATGGGCAGCATCTCAGGCGGTGGCCGCTACGACAACCTGACCGGCATTTTCGGTCTGCCGAATGTGTCGGGTGTGGGCATCAGTTTCGGTGCCGACCGCATCTACGATGTGCTCGAAGGCCTCAACCTCTTCCCCGAGACCATGTCGGAAAGCACCAAGGCCATTTTCCTGAATTTCGGACCGAATGAAGAAAAATATTGCCTGAAATACTTGAATCAGGTACGCAAGCACGGCATCAATGCCGAAATCTATCCCGATGCCGCCAAGATTCAGAAGCAAATGAAATACGCCGACCAACGCAACATTCCGATTGTCATCATTGCCGGTGAGCAGGAAGTCGCCGAACAGAAATTCACCGTGAAGTGGATGAAAGAAGGTCGTCAGGAAAGCGTGGAAGCAAACAAATTAGTTGAAACGATTATTTAAACCATTATGACAAAAGACGAATTTCTTCAACTCCTTCAGCAGGAAGCTGCCTCCTTGCAGGATATGGTCGCTACTGCCAATGGCGATTGGATTGTCAAGGGTTTCATTGACGTTTCAAGAAACATTTACACGATTTCGGCTGACACGAAAGTGATTTCCAAAATCATGGAGTTGTTGATATTTCCAAGAATCAACGAGTTTGCATCACGGAACGGACTTGAATGGCAGCCCTGTAGCGAGCAGAATTTCTATCCCGACATTACATTTATTGATAACGAAGGCAATAAATTTGCCGTTGACGTAAAATCAACCTATCGCAAAGATGCCGAACATGTCAACGGGATGACATTGGGTGCATTTACAGGTTATTTCAGGAATAGGAACAGCACCAAAAACATCATGTTCCCTTACAATGAATATGCCGGTCATTTTGTCTTGGGACTGATTTATTCGAGATGCGATGGAATAAACGAAGGCGAAATTCATCAATTGGATGATTTGCAAAACATTCAATCCGTGGCTAAAGACTTCGTTTTCTTTGCTCAGGAAAAATACAAGATTGCCATTGACAGGCCCGGCAGCGGCAATACCAAAAACATTGGTGGCGTTACAAAAATAGAAAACTTAATCAACGGTAACGGCCTATTCTCAACACTGGGAGAAAGCGTTTTCGATGATTATTGGATGTACTATTTGACAAGCGACATGGCAAATGCTGCTCAATTGCCAGCACCTTATTACAAAAACATCGAAGAATACAGAACTTTCAAAGGCATCTGATCATGTTTGAGCAACTGAATCTTTTCGACATAGAAATCACCCCAATGTTTCCCTCAACACGATATCAGGGAAGCAAGTTGAAATATGTCGACTGGATTTGGGAATGTGTGAAAGACCTGCCTTTCAATTCTGTTTTGGATGCTTTTGGAGGCACCGGATGCATTGCTTATAAAATGAAAAAAGAGGGGAAATGTGTCACATACAATGACATACTTTCATTCAACTCTATGATTGGGCGGGCACTCGTTGAAAATGACACGGTAAAAGTTTCAGATGATGTAGTGCAGTATGTGCTGACTCGTCATTCCGACATTCAATATCCGTCATTCATAGCAGACACGTTCTCCAACATTTACTATACAGATGAAGAAAACAATTGGCTTGATTTTGTCGTGACAAACATCAGGTCTATTCAGGACAAATACCAACAGGCAATCTTATATTTCGCTTTGTTCCAAGCCTGCATCATCAAGCGTCCATACAATCTTTTCCACCGCAAAAATCTGTATATCAGATTACAAGAAGTTGAAAGAAGTTTTGGCAACAAAGCGACTTGGGACACACCTTTTGAAGAACATTTCAAGACTTTCGTAAAGGAAGCCAATAATGCGATATTCTCCAACGGGAAGCACAATCAATCCATAAACCAAGATGCTTGCACAATATCCAATCACTTTGATTTCGTGTATGTTGACACACCCTATATCTCATCAAATGGCATTGGTGTAAATTACGCTGATTTCTATCACTTTTTAGAAGGTTTGATGGATTATGAACATTGGAGCGAAAAAATTGATTATTCAAGCAAACACCGACGCTTGAAAGCCGTTCCATCAGAATGGACCAATCCGAAAACCATCTCGACGGCATTTGAAAAACTTATTCACAACTTCAAAGACAGCATTTTAGCTATTTCTTATCGTTCAGATGGGATTCCAAGTGTTGAGACCATCATTGACATACTGGAAAACGAAGGCAAAAATGTTAAAGTCTATGAAAGCCAAAAAATGAAATATGTCTTAAGCAACAAAACATCCTCAGAAATACTTATTACAGCATCATAATTTTGAACAGACAAGTTCCATTTATCATTAGAAACAACAAATTACAAATCAATACAATATGAAAACACATTACATCAGTTCAGAAGAACTTACTTTTAAACAAGTCGACGAAATCCTCCATAACGGATATAAACTCGCCCTCTCGGAAGATGCCATCAACCGCATTCAGAAATGCCGTGATTATTTGGACAAGAAAATGGAAAACCAGGACAAGCCAATCT
>JAGHSL010000240.1 GCA_018065885.1 Candidatus Limimorpha equi | reverse complement strand
TCGAAGTGATGACCGGTGAAAACCTTATCACTACAAACGAAGTCTCTTTTGAAAAGGCGGCGGATATTCTCCAACAATATAAGATTGAAAAACTGCCTGTTGTTGATAAGGACAACCGTTTGTTAGGACTTATCACTTATAAGGATATTATTAAGGTGAAAGCCCGTCCGAATGCTTGCAAGGATGCTCACGGTCGTCTGCGTGTCGCTGCTGCCGTCGGCATTGCTGCCAACACTTTGGAACGTGCTGCCGCTTTGGTCGATGCTGGTGTCGATGCACTCGTGGTCGATACGGCTCACGGCCATTCGCAAGGCGTCATCGATATGGTACGCAACCTCAAGCAGAATTATCCTCAGATTGACATCGTGGCTGGCAATATCGCTACCGCCGATGCAGCAAGAGCTTTGTTAGAGGCTGGTGCTGATGCCATTAAGGTCGGTATCGGACCTGGTTCCATTTGCACAACTCGCGTGGTCGCTGGTATCGGTGTCCCGCAACTCACCGCAGTCATGGATGTGGCCAAGGCTTTGGAAGGCACAGGTGTTCCGCTCATCGCCGATGGTGGTATCCGTTACACGGGCGATATCGTGAAGGCTTTGGCGGCCGGCGCATCTTCCATCATGGCTGGTTCGCTCTTTGCCGGTGTCGATGAATCACCAGGTGACACTATCATTTACGAAGGACGTAAGTTTAAGACTTACAGAGGAATGGGTTCACTCGAAGCCATGCAGTGCGGCTCGAAGGACCGTTATTTCCAAGATTCGGTTGAAGATGTCAAGAAACTGGTCCCGGAAGGCATTGCAGGCCGCGTTCCTTACAAAGGCACTCTTTCGGAAGTGGTTTATCAGATGGTCGGCGGCTTGCGCTCGGGTATGGGTTACACAGGCTCTCACACCATCGATGAACTGAAGAAAGCCAAGTTCATCCGCATCACCAACTCTGGCATTCTGGAAAGCCATCCGCACGATGTCACCATCACGCAGGAAGCTCCAAACTACAGCAAGAGAAGCTGATTCGGAATCGGATTCCATACAACGCCTGCCGTTTTGCGACAGGCGTTTTTTATGCAAGATATACTCGTGAACACACATGCTTCACCATGGAAGAATTTTTAAATGAACACGGATTTGTCGGATTTGCACGGATGTGTTTCATGCAAAATGTATCTGTGTAAATCCGTTTAATCCGTGTTCGTTCCAATATTTGTGTTTTTGGAACGATTGTTGACGTTATTGAACCGTTAATCAAAAATCTAAACTATGCAAAACAATTCAACCAACATCTCCCTGCTTTGGGACAAAGTGTGCGACTATGCCAAGAAAGCCGGTCGCGTGGCAGCCCGCCCTGCCGTGTTACTTTATTATGTAATGACCGATCCGAACACGCCAAGGTCTGATAAACTGACAATTGGCGCAGCTTTGGCTTATCTGGTCCTACCAATAGACTTGATTTCTTCCAAGCGTCATCACATTTTGGGCTGGGCCGATGAAGTGGCTTCCATCGCCATCATCGCTAATAAAGTGCAGCATCTGATTACTCCGGCAATGGAAATGCGTGTCGATGAACAGCTCGACAAATGGTTCGGACCAGAAACGCAAGATGCGGTTGAAACGAAATGACAACTGACAAAATGACATATTTATGAAAGCATCAATTTCTTTTGCAGAATTGCAGAACATTATTGCCAGCCAGACTAAGGTTGGCGACAAAATCTCTTTTGAAGCTATTGGCCCAAAGACAATCCGCCTGACTTATAAGCTGGGCTTCGTCCCGCTTCACGTCGATTTGACAATCGAAAAGGTCTTCGGCTCCGATTTGTATCTGTCATACAGCGGAAAACAACTTATTGATATGGTCCTTCCTTTGGCTCAGAAAAATCCGGCCTTGTCATTCATTGAGAAGCGCACCGACGATGGCGTTATCGTGCATCTGGCGCAAATCGAGCAGGCAAAGGCGGTGCTCGAAAAGATTGATGTCCGAACGGTTTCGGTGCTTGCCGATGCCTTGGAGGTCGACGGAGCCTTTAAAAACTAAGATGAGAACATCAGAAGCCAGTCTTTCGAGACTGGCTTTTTTCATTACAATAAATTACACTTTTTGCCGTTTATTTCATTTAGTTGGAGGAAGGTAAGCACAATTTGTGTAATTTTACCGCTTGTTTTCCTTAAAGGACGCAATTTGAAAGAAAATAAATTAAAATAAATCTGAAATGAAAAAATGTAACTTTTTGAAAATGTTTGCTTTGGCTGCCTTTTCGCTGCCAGTGTTAAGCATCAATGCTCAATCGAAACTCGATAATCAGGTTCTGATGACTATCGGCGATAAGCCGGTAACTGTCAAGGAATTTACCGATGTCTATTCCAAGAACAACATTAAAAATGATGTGATTGACAAGAAGTCGGTTGACGAATATCTCGACCTTTTCGTCAATTTCCGCATGAAAGTGATGGAAGCCACCGAGATGAAACTCGACACGAGCGCACAATTCAAGAAAGAACTCGAAGGCTACCGCAAGCAGTTGGCTAAGCCTTATTTCAGCAACGAAAAAGTCAGTGACGAACTGATTCAGGAAGCCTATCAGCGCAAGCTGAAGGACATCCGCGCATCGCACATCCTGATTACCTGTGACAAACACGCCTTGCCGTCAGATACCTTGAAGGCTTACAACAAGGCTATGGACATCCGCAAGAAGGCTATGAAGGGTGAAGATTTCGCTAACCTCGCCGTGAAATATTCCGATGATCCTTCGGCAAAGGACATGAAAGCTACCGAAAGCTCACCGGCTCGCAAGGGAAATCATGGCGATTTGGGCTATTTCACCGTTTTCGATATGGTTTATCCTTTTGAAACGGGTGCTTACAACACAAAAGAAGGTGAGATTTCAATGCCTGTCCGTAGCGATTTTGGCTATCATATCATTAAGGTTCAGAGCGTTACCGATGCTATGGGAACCATTCAGGCCGCTCACGTTTTCTTGCAGCTTCCTTTCGATGCTTCGAAAGAGGACGAGACTGCCATGAAACAGAAAGCCGATAACATCTACAAGGAACTCATGGATCAGGATGGCAAGAACTGGAACGAAGTCGTGACCAAATACACCGACGACCGCGGAACGGTTTCGCGTGGTGGTGCTTTGAGCAACTTCACGGTCAGTCGCATTGTCCCTGAGTTTATTGAAACGTGTAAGGGCTTGGAAGTGAATGAAATCGCTAAGCCAGTCCGTACAAGTTATGGCTATCACATCATCAAGCTGTTGGGCAAAACGGGCATCGGCAGTTTTGACAAGGAAAGTCAGGCCATCAGCGAGCGCGTTGAAAAGGACATGCGCTCAAAGAAGTCGGAAGAACTTGTGCTGAAACAGGTCAGAAAGGATTACAATTTCAAGCAGAACGATGCCAATGTTGAGGCATTTCTGGCTACGGTCGACAGCACTTTGCTGGCAGGAAAATATGTCCCGGCTGCTACCGCCGACATGAAAGCTGAATTGTTCACCATCGATGGAAATTCGACAAAAGTCGCTGATTTCGTGAATTATATCAACGAAAAACAGAAGCCTCGCAAGTTCGGTACGCCTATGGCTTGCGCTTACGAGCTTTATGATGCTTTCGCCAACGAAAAGGTGATGGATTATGCCGATGCTCATCTGGAGGAAAGATACCCTGAATTTAAGAATCTTGTCCAGGAATATTACGATGGCATTCTGCTCTTCGACTTGATGGAAAGGGAAGTCTGGGACAAGGCTGTGAAAGACACCACGGGTTTGCAGGAATTCCATGCCCGCCATGCCTCGAAGTACATGTGGGATGAACGTGTTCAGGCTGCTATCATCACCGTTACACGCGCCGAATCGTTGCCGAAAATCAAGGCTTTGATAGATGCCGGCACACCATGGGACAGCTTGCGTCCAATCGTTCAACGCGATTCCATCCAGCATGTTTTCGTCCGCAAGGGTTTCTATCAGAAGGGCGACAACCAATATGTCGACCAAACCGAATGGAAGGCTGGTACAATCAATGAAATCCATTCAACTGTTGATGAATCGGCTGTGATTGTGGCAATTATCGAAAAGCGCAATCCTGAACCTAAGACCTTGAAGGAAGCCAAGGGTTTGGTTACCTCCGATTATCAGGTGGAACTGGAAGCCAAGTGGTTGGAGGCTTTGCGTGCAAAATACCCAGTCTCGGTTGACGAAAAAGTTCTTGACAAGGTTAGAAAACTTTATCAATGAGAAAGTTGCGTTGGCTGATAGGCTTGGTTTGCGTGCTTTTCTTGCAGAGTTGCAACCTCAAGTCGAATGATTCACAAGGTGTTGTCGTGGCCGAGTGCTACGGCAAATACCTTTATGAATCGGACTTGGTGGGGGTTGTGGCTCCTGGAACGGACATCGTGGATAGCCTCAATCGTGTCAACGCTTTTGTCGATTCGTGGATTCGCCGTGAGTTGCTTCTGCATCAGGCGGAGAAAAACCTTCCGAAAGAACAGCTCGATTTTTCCAAACAGATTCAGGAATACCAGAACTCTTTGGTGATTTATGCCTACGAGACGCAACTCGCTGAGCAGAAACTCGATACCGTCGTGACGGATGAAGAGATTGAAACCTATTACGAGCAAAACAAGGAAAACTTTCAGTTGCGTCAGACGATGGTTAGGGCGGCTTACGTCATTCTAAAGTCCGATTGCAAGCAGAAGAATGATTTCCAGAAACTTATGCGTGATTCGGATACTTTGATGTTGCAGCGTCTTGACATTATGGCCACCTATTATGCTGTGTCGAGTTATTTGGATGTCGATGACTGGCTCCGTTTGGATGAACTGCTGAAAATCATACCGATAGAGATTTACAACACGGAAAGTTTCCTGAAAAAGAACCGTTTCGTGATGTTCGACAAGGATGATTTCACTTATTTGGTGCGTTTCGAGGATTTTCTGATGGAGGAGGAAATTTCGCCATTGGATATGGAAAGGGAAAATATCAGGAGCATGATTCTGATGAAACGCAAGAAAGACCTGCTCGATGCGTTGAAATCCAGATTATATAAAAAGGCCGCGAAGGACCATGCTTTCGAAGTGTATACGGGTTCGTCGGTACAAATTATTGAAAATAAAGAAGATAAATAATGAAAAGAAATGTCGTTTTATGTCTGTTGACTTTGCTTTCGGTGCAGGTTTTTGCACAGAAGCAGTCGCAGGTTGTGGATAAGATTGTCGCTGTCGTCGGCAAGAATGTGATTTTGCAGTCGGATGTCGAAAACCAGTATATGCAATATCGTTTGCAAGGTGGCGCGGAGGGTTCTTATCAGTCGTTGCATTGTGAGATTTTGGAATCGTTGCTTTTCCAGAAACTGATGCTGAATCAGGCCGAAATGGATAGTTTGACTATCGAGGATGATGTGGTTGATGCAGAAATGACCCGCAGAATAAGCGGATATATGGCTGGTTTTGGCTCTCAGGAAAAGATGGAAGCGTATTTCGGCAAGACTATGCCTGAAATCAAGGATGAGCTTCGCCCTATCATTAAGGATGGAATGTTGCAGGAGCAGGTGATGGCTAAAATCATTGAAAATGTTGTCGTTACGCCTTCTGAAGTGAAATCTTTCTATAAAAGTATGCCGCAAGACAGCATCCCGATGGTGAGTCCGGAATACGAAATCGCTCAAATCGTGAAGCGTCCACCGGTAAGCATCGATGAAAAACTTGAAGTGAAAGACCGTCTGTATCAGATCCGTAAGCGCATTTTGTCGGGCGAAAGCAGTTTCTCGACCATGGCAATTCTTTATTCTGAAGATCCAGGCTCGGCAAGAAAAGGCGGTGAACTCGGCTTGACAGGAAAAGGTGAATGGGCACCTGCATTCGAGACGGCAGCTTTCAATTTGCGTGAAGGCGAAATCTCGGAAGTTATTGAAACTGAGTTTGGTTTCCATATCATTCAGCTTATTGAACGCCGCGACGACATGGTCAACTGCCGTCACATTCTGTTGACTGCAAAGGTTCCTGTCGAGGCTTTGGAAAAGGCAAAGAATGAACTCGATTCCGTTGCTGCATTGATTCACAGTGGCGAAATGACTTTCGACGAGGCTTGCAAGAAATTCAGCGATGACGACACGAAGAACAATGGTGGTTATATTCTAAATCCAGCCACGGCTGGCAACCGTATCAGCGTGACCGATTTGCAGGAATTGGAACAATATCCGCAATATGCCGAATTTAAGAATCTTGCATTTGTTATCAGCCGTTTGGAAGAAGGCGAATTCAGCGACCCAGTTCCGATGTATACCAAAGAAAGTCAGGATGCTTACCGAATCGTCATGGTAAAAAAGAAAGTTGTGGCACATAGGGCAAACCTCACCGACGACTACAACCTGATTCAGAGTTGGGCATTGGAACAGAAAAAACAGCAAGCTAGGGAAAAATGGATTCGCGAAAAGGCAAACAAGGCATACATCCGCATCGATGAAAACTTTGCAGATTGCGAGTTCAATTTCGATTGGACACAGAAATAGTTTTCCACTTCACAACTTTCCACTTTGAAAATCAGAAACATTTTAACTCATGTATAATTCAGATATTGAAGGAGCAAAAGCCTTGGTGTCGAAATACGAAGCCTTGCGCAGCGAAATCGGCAAGGTCATCGTCGGTCAGCACGACATCATTCATAATACGATACTTTCCATTTTTTGCCAAGGCCACGTGCTTTTGGTTGGTGTGCCGGGATTGGCTAAGACCTTGTTGGTGAATACCATTGGCAAGGCACTCGGTTTGAGTTTCAGCCGTATCCAGTTCACTCCTGACCTGATGCCGTCGGATATTGTCGGTACTGAAATCCTTGATGAATCGCGTCAGTTCAAGTTCATTAAGGGTCCTGTTTTTGCCAATATCGTTTTGGCCGACGAAATCAACCGTACGCCACCTAAGACCCAAGCCGCCTTGCTTGAAGCCATGCAGGAAAAGTGTATCACGGTTTCGGGAAAGACCTACAAATTGCAGGAACCGTTCTTTGTCTTGGCCACGCAAAATCCGATAGAGCAGGAGGGAACCTATCCTTTGCCAGAGGCTCAGTTGGACCGTTTCATGTTCAACCTCATGCTCGACTATCCGACTTACGAAGAGGAAATCGACATTGTGAAGAACACCACCGTAGGCAAGGATGCCGATGTGAAGGCCGTGCTTTCACCGGAAGAAATCATTTATTTCCAGCAGTTGGTGCGTCGTGTCCCAGTGCCGGATAATGTGTATGAATATGCAGTGAATCTGGTCGCTAAGACTCGTCCGGGTACGGAAAAAGCCCACGAATGGGCAAACCGTTATCTGAGTTGGGGTGCTGGTCCGCGTGCTTCGCAATACTTGATTATCGGAGCTAAGGCCAATGCCTTGCTTTCTGGCAAGTATTCGCCCGACATTGAAGATGTGCAGCGCGTTGCCGTCCCGATTTTGCGGCACCGCATCATCCGAAACTACACCGCCGAAGCCGAAGGCGTGAGCATTGAGGCGATTGTGGAGAAGCTGAAATAAACTAAAAAAGGGACTGCAAAGTCCCTTTTTTGATTTATATATGTAACTTGCTGTAAATCTTGCGTTTCATAGAATAAATTCACGAATAGTCAATGTTGAATGTGCTGTTTTCGCACGTTTTTAAGCCGAATAACATGCTGTTTTCGCACGTTTTTAAGAAATCTTGCGGCAAAAATAGAGAAGTTTTTGTTTCGTGGAATGGGAAAAGTGACATTTTTTTGCCTCCAAAACCTATAAAACCTTACTTTTGCCAAATAAACACAAACCATATATTAATAAGGTATAAAAGGAAGAGACAGAAGGACAATCATTTTGACATACTGAATAAGCGTTAGCTTTTATTCGTGATTCTCAGAAACTACCACTTCCAATCACATCACAGAATAACGGTTGATGCTTGCGCGATGGCGCAGGCGGAAATTGTATTGATGTGAAGGGTGTGGTAGCCCTCTGAGAATATACAGTGGAAACCTGCGCTTTTTCATTGTAGGCAGAAAACATTGTAAATTATGCAATGATAACAACCTTACTTGACCATTATATCGATTCGCTTCAATTGATAAAATAGCATTATCAGCCCAAACATGCAATCCATGTTCAGCTTCACAAGCACTATCTCATTGCTGGCTATATTCATCCATAATTCGGAAAAAATCGGACTTGTGACTGGTTATGGTGTTTTTT
>JAGHSL010000244.1 GCA_018065885.1 Candidatus Limimorpha equi | reverse complement strand
TCACGGCACCTTTCACCACGCGGACTAATTTGCCCTGTGCGTATGGCTCTTTTTGAAAGTGCAATCCGCGCAAAACACCTTTCATCGACCTTGATTCATTATCTTGCACAAATCTCATGTCTAATCCGAAATTCGCAAAACGCTCTTTGTTATATGACTCAAAGAAATAACCACGTTCATCCGTAAACACATCTGGCTTAATGATGACAAGGCCTTTTATTTTCGTCTCTATGATTTCCATGATATAAAGTTAGGAATTAGGAGTTAGGGGTGAGGAGTATAGATGCGAATCGAGTCTGAAATCAGAAGGTTATTAAGGATAGTCCTCAAAATCCTCCTAACTCCTCACTCCTAACTGCATACTAATTAAAGGTGTACACATTCATTATAAGCGGCGGCAGCAGCTTCCATCATGCCTTCCGACATGGTCGGGTGTGGGAATACGGCACTGATGATGTCTTCGCCCTTGGCACCCAGTTCGCGGCACAGAACGGCAGTGGCAACCATTTCGGTCACGTTGTCGCCAACCATGTGGCAACCCAACCAGTCACCTGTCTTGGCATCGAACACAACCTTGATGAATCCATCGCGGTTGCCGGCAGCAGTAGCTTTGCCCGAAGCGGTGAATGGGAACTTGCCAATCTTCACTTCGTAACCTGCAGCGATGGCTTTGGCTTCGCTCAAACCGACGGATGCGATTTCAGGAGTGGTGTAGGTGCAGCCTGGAATGTTGCTGTAGTTCAATGGCTTCGGGTCTAAGCCGCAAATCTTTTCCACGCAAATGATGGCTTCGTGGTCGGCTTTATGAGCCAGTGCCGGGCCGTGGACAATGTCGCCAATGGCATAAACGCCAGCCACATTTGTGCGGTAGTACTCGTCGACATTGATTTTGCCGCGTTCCGAGGTGATGCCCAGTTCTTCCAAACCAAGGTTGTCGATGTTGGTCTGAACGCCGACGGCTGAAAGCACGATGTCGGCCTCAACGGTCTTTTCACCTTTCTTTGTGTTGATGGTGCAAACGCACTTCTCGCCAGTCGTATCAACGTTGGTGACAGAGGCCTCCGTCATCACGGTCATTTTCAGTTTCTTGAAAGCGCGTTCCACTTGTTTGGAGACTTCCTCGTCTTCATTCGGCACCACGTTTGGCAAAAATTCCACCAGGGTGACTTTCACGCCCATCGAGGTGAAGAAGAAAGCGAATTCCGAACCGATGGCACCCGATCCGACAACCACCATGCTTTCAGGCAGTTTGTCCAAAACCAAGGCTTGACGGTAACCGATGATTTTCTTGCCGTCGATAGGCAGGGCAGGCAATTCGCGCACTCTTGAACCAGTGGCAAGGATGATGTGGTCGGCTTCGTAAAGCGTTGCATTGCCTTCGGCATCAGTCACTTCTACTTGCTTGTCGGCAGTCAGTTTGCCATAACCGGCAATCACTTCAACGTTGTTCTTCTTGAAAAGATACTGAACGCCTTTGCTCATGGTGTCGGCGACGCCACGGCTGCGGGCGACAACAGCTTCCATGTCGGGTTTTACTTCGCCTTCCAGTTTAATGCCATAGTTTTCAGCGTGTTGCATATAGTTGTAAACCTGTGCGCTTTTCAATAAAGCCTTGGTAGGAATGCAGCCCCAGTTGAGGCAAATGCCGCCAACTTCGGCCTTTTCGACCACTGCAACGTGTTTTCCCAATTGTGATGCTCTGATGGCAGCCACGTATCCGCCAGGACCGCTGCCTATAACGATAACGTCGTATTTCATTGTGTGTTTGTTATTTATGATTTAATAATTAATGATTTGACTATTTGATATTTAGACCATTAGACATTTGGACTTTTTGAACAATTTTGAACTTTTGAAAAACTGAAAACAGATAACTGATAACTGAAAACCAATAACCAACTTGACTTTTTGAACCAATTCTTACTGTTTTTTCTGCAATTATATCTTTTATGGTCAAACGCTTTATTATTTAATGATTTAAAATTCAAAGATTTAAGAGTTAAGATTGTCGTGTGTGGAATTGTCTTCCGGGATAGAACTTTCCTCTTGTTTCTCGGCATCGTGTTTCTCGCAGGCACGCCTGATGAGTTTTGCTGCCAATGCCCAAATGACAAAAAACAAAATGACGGCTCCAATCCAGACAAATGCTAATTTCCACATGACTTGCTTATATTAATAAGGTATATTTTGAGAGGGCAAAGATAGTAAAAAAGGAAACGCAAATAACCGCAGAGGGAACGATAATTATTTCAACGCTTCCTGGTTGTGAACTAAAATTAATAAATTCATAATTTACCCATTATTTATCCATAGTTCATCCATTACTTTATGGTTATCTATATGTTAATAATGGTTAAATTATGTAAAAATATCGGTTTGGGTATAATCCGGTCTGCTTTTATTGATTATCTTTGCAGCTCGATAAAAAGAAAGAATTATGGCAAGATTTAATCCGAAAACAGGCAATTTCAGTGGCATGGTCGGGAATGCCGTGCTGGTGGATCATCCCCGGTTTGGCAGCATTTTGAGGACAAAGCCAAACAGGAAATACACTTTGAACGAAAAGCAAAGCCTCCAAGTGAGCAAAATGGCTGTCGTCCATCGCTTTTTGGAACCTTTGAAAGCGTTCCTCAATGCGACGAATTACGAGCCTTCGAGTCGCGCTTACCCTTACCAACAGGCAGTGGGCCGCGTTTTGAAGGCTGTCGATGAGGCAACGCTTACAGTTCAGGAGGAGAAGGCGGCTGTCGTGTCAGGCTCGTTGGCTCAGCCGCTTGATGCTTGCGTCGCCATGAGTGACGGCAAGGCGGAAATCCGCTGGACCGACAATAGCAGTGCCACCAGTTCAAATGCCACCGATAGACTCCTGGTCTTGTTCTATGATGAGCAGAAAATGCTGGTGCATTGGGATTTGACTGAGTCGTGTCGTTCTGATGAAAGTTGCATCGCTGCTGTTTCCGAAATGAGAAAAGGGAATTATCTGGTGGATGTCGCTTTTGTCGAAAGAGGCGAGCGTCGCGCAAGCGGCAGCGCCCTTGCTGGCATGGTGGAAATAAGCTGAGGGCATGTCCTCACCCTTAAAATAGTGGAGGCTTATGGCTTCTGCTGCTTCAGCCAATAGGTAAATATCGGGTCTTGCAATTCTATGCTATGACCAGGAATGATGT